>DASSGP010000416.1:0-17978 GCA_035693405.1 Rudaea sp.
ATGTCCCATCCCATCAGCGTACGCGCAGGCGTCTGGCACGACCCACGCCATTCGATCGAGTATCGGGGACAGCCGATCACCGACCCGGCCCTGAATGCCAATCCGGCGGTCGCGGCACTCGCGGTCATTTTTGGCGTCAGCCAGGGGTCGCAGAACCACGGGGCGATCGGCGCGGGCATGGCGTTCAAGCAGTTCCAGATCGACTTCGGCGCCGACTTCTCCGATCTTGCCGACACTTATTCGCTGTCTGCGGTCTGGAGATTCTGAGCGAACAGCCGTCCTGGCGGACGGCTGTTCGAGGGACTAGGGACTAGGGACTAGGGACTAGGTAAGAGCAAAGAGCGTGCGGCTCTCGCTAGCCCCTAGCCCCTGGCCCCTGCCCTAATCACACTGCCTCCCAACCAGTCCGAACACCGGCGTCAGATCGCGCTGGCCGGAGCCGTAGCCGGCGACCGGTGAATTCCAGGCGACGTGCGCATGCAATGAATCGGTGAACGTGAACGTAGCCGTTCCCCACGCCGGCAGGTAGTTCAGCTTGGTATGGTCGAACAATGGCGGAAATTGCGCGCCGGAGCCGCTGATCTGGTACAGCGTGGTCTGGACCGTGTTGCCGCTGCCGATCGTTCCGGTGCCGGCCAGCCATATCGGCTTGCCGGCAGGATCGAAGGCAAACCAGTCTGCCACGAGCAGGCGCGTGGCGCCCTGCGTCGTGATGTTCAACTCGAAACCGTGGCCGACCTCGCCGGGGCTGTACCAGTTGCCGGCATAGCACGCCCGCACCTTCGCGCCGGCCGGGTCGGCCGTCGGCAGATCCGTATATGCGAAATGGCTTAATTGCATCGAACCGGAATTGAACCCCGCGAGGGTGCTGGTCCAGAGCATTACGCCGGTACTGTTACCGGCGAACTTCAACGTGATCGTGCCCCAGTTCTGGAACGTGCGGGCCGGCTCGCCGAGCGGGAACGACTTGCCCTGCGCGATCACGACCTGCGGAAAGTTGACGACCAGCAATCCGGCGTCCGCACCCGTACCGGGTTGCGGGGCCGCGCTGATGCCCTGCACCCAGGTCGACCTGCCGCCCTGAAACGCAAACCATGTCAGCACCAGATTGCGAGGGACGCCGCTGCCGTCGGTGATCACGTCGAGGACCAACCCGTGTCCCGGCCCGCTCGGCACCTGGGTCGGATCATCCCACTGGCCGCTGTAGCTTCCATCCAGGGTCAGCGTCGGCGCGGCTTGCGCGAATACATTGCTGTTCGTCGAGTTGCTGTTCGGCTGCGCCTGGTTGCTGTCGAAAGCGAGCGCCGTGCCGTCGCACGATGCGCTCGGATTCGCGTTGCTGACCGCGCCGGGATTGCCGGCGGCCTTCACCTCGGAACTGTCTGGCGCATAGACGAACATGCCTTGCTGCCCCGCGACGGCGCCCGGCAGATTCGTGGCGCTCGACTGGAACACGACAGTCGATCCATCGCAGGTAACGGCCGGACTCTGCGATGGTCCATTCAGCGCCGGTGCGCCGGTCGGTTGTGCTCGCGTGGCCGTGCGCGCCTGGCCGTCGCTGCCGTTGCCGGCGACGGACGCGAACACTTGCCCGCCGGCAGCCACGGCGCCGCGGTTGTCGAGGTTGGTTGCCTTCGATACGAACGCGATCGTGCTGCTGTTCAGGCTGACGGCGGGTTGCGAACTGTCGGCATTCGCGCCCTGCGCAGGAAGGCCAGAAGCCGCCGAAATCAGTTCGAGCTTTCCACTGACCAGGTTCTTGCGCACGATCTGGCGCGCGGCGGTGCCATACAGGCTCGGCGCCGATGTCGAAAACACGACCTTGTTGCCATCTTCGGAGATCTCTGGCTCACAACTGTCGCCGGGCAGCTGCGCGCCAGTGCTGTCGACGCTGATCCGTTGCGTCGCCTGCGCCGGGTTCAACGGATCGACGAGGAACACGTCCTGCGCATTGTTCGTATCCCCCACGACCAGGTTCGAGGCCGATGAGCAGAACACGGCCTTGTGGCCGTCGGCAGAGACGCTTGCGCCGCCGCTCGTGCCGTTAGGCGCAGCGCCGCCAATTCCGCTGTCGAGCTGGTGCTTCGGCTGCGCAGGCGGCCCGCCCATCATGATACCGACCTGATCGCCAGCAGCGCTCGGCGCGTGCACGCTTTGCGTCGATGCACCCGGTACCGCCGCCGAGTACTGGAACACCACCGCCTGGCCGTTCGCCGAAAACGCCGGGAGGCTCGAGGTGCCGACCAACTGCTTGCCGCTGGCGTCGATGTTTTCGCGAACGATCTGGCCGCCCTTGACGACGCGGAAGATGTCCTGCCCGTTCGGATTGGTGTTGTTGCCGACGAGATCGGTCTGGCGAGATTCGAACACCGCGGCTTTTCCGTCCGAGGACAGCGCCGTGTTCGTCGAGTTCTTCGTCGTCGGCACGTCGATCAGCGCGTCGGGCGGCGCGTAGGTCTGCAACACGACGTTGGCCGTGTTGTTTCCCAGCTCCGGATCGGTCTGCGCGCCGCTCACGCCGGCAGTGATCGCGATCGGTGTCGCGACCGAGGCAACGTTGCCGGTAATCGTGCAGTTCTGCGGCTGGCCTTTCACGAGATTCGCAACGTTCCACGCGAATGTCATGGCGGTCGCACCGATCGATCCGCAGGTAGCCTTGAGATTGTTCAGCAGACCCTGTGCCGGCAGTTCGAAACTGGCGACGACGCCGGTCGGCGCCTGGCCGGTACCGAGCAGCGATACCGAGAGGTTCAGCGAGACGGGGCTGTTGATCGCGTACGTCTGTTGCGCGCCGTTCGCGCTCAGGGCGACGGCAAGGTCGGCCAGGACGGCAGGCGTGACCGAGATCGCCACACCCGATGAATTGTTGACCAGAATCGGGTCTGGGAGATCCGAGAATATCGTCGCGATCACCGATACCGGTTGCGACGTCGTGTTGTTGGCAAGCACTTGCAAGTCGCACGTCGCCGCAGCGCCCGGCGCGAATGCGCCAAGCAGCCATCTTTGCTGCCCGTTCACCAACGAGAGGTTGCAACTCGCCGTCGTCAGCTGCAGCTGCGGAGGCACGTCGATGGCAACGACCGTGTTCGGCGCAGCCAGATTGCTGGCGTTGATGGCTTGCAGGTGTACCGTGGTCGACTGTCCTTGGCTGATCGTCGACACGTTGATGCTTGCGGTGACGGCGAGGTCCGCTCCGGTCGCGGTGATGATGTTGAACTGGTGGCTGGCGTTGCCCGGATTCGGATCGGACGCGGTCGGCAGGATGGTTGCGACCGCCGACACCGCACCTGCCGGCTGCGTCTTCAACGTCAGCAGGATACTGCAGGCGACCGATGCGTTTGCAGCGAGCTGAAGATCGGTATTGTCCGGAATGCTGTTCCAGTCGAAGTAGAACGTGTCACCGTCCGGCGCGGTCACCGTGGAATTGTTGCACCCGGCTTCGCCGTTGTACTGGAACACGGACGGAATGGCGACCTGCGCCTGGCCAGTTCCTCTCCCGGGACCGGCGTTGGTCACGGTCAGCGTCAGCGTCACCTGGTTGCCGACCGAGATTCCTGCGCCATCATTCGCCGATAGCGATGCGTTGAACGTAAACGTCTGCGTCTGCGCCATCACCAGGACTGGCCAGAGAGCGCACGCCACAATGAGCGCCCCCTGGAACATTCGCGTGAGAGCTGTTGCACGATTCATGGCCCACCTCTGATGACAATGCATGTCGCTCGAAGCCGTTGCCGAAGATTCCTTCACCGGCCACGATCAGGCGCCACTGCCGCGGCGCTGTGGCAATGGTACTGCTGTTTTCATCCCGTGAGGTCCCAGCGGACGGCCGCTTCAGCGGCTTTCGACGAAGAATGTCCTGAAACGCGGCGAAAACAGCGCGGCGTCCGGCGTGGTGCGGCCATCGAGAGCGCGCGCGGCGCGGGCGTCGGCGCGCGCGCCGTCGAGCTCAGCGTTGTCGTTGCTGATCTGCGCGAGCGTAAAGCGTGCCGCGGCGCGAACCAGGTACGCGTGAAAGCGCGCGCGCGTATCGGTGATCGCCTCGGGGTTCAGGCGCACGACCTTGGCATATCGTCCGGCCAGATAATTGTCGAACGCTTCTTCCAGCGGCGCCGGCGGCGTGTTGCTCGGCGGCGGGGGTTTTGCGACCGGCGGCGTGACGACCGGCGGCGCCGGCTTGGCCACCGCAACGTCGACGCGCTTGGGCGGCGCTACGGGTTCCGGCGCGGTTTCGGCAGGCTTCGGCGTAGCCGGCGGCGGCGATGCGGGCTTGGCCGGAGGGTTTTCTGCAACGACCGTCTTGGCCGGAGGAGTTTCCGGCGCCGCCGACTGCGGCTTGGGTTTGTCGTCGGCCTTTGCGACGACTTTCTGTTCGCAGGCGGCGGTATCGCGCTGCTGCGCGCTGTTGATTTCGGAGACCTGCGCGACGACCTGCCGGTTGGCCGGCGCGTTCCATTGCGCCAGCGCCGTGGCGCAATCGCCCTGCTTGAATGCGACCATGCCCAGATAGTATTGCGGCAGGTACGGCTCCCAGCGCTGGCCGTAGAGGCGAACGCGCGCGGCCGGCTCGGCATGTTCGGCAAACGCCTGCTGCATCAGCTCGCGCGCCTTCGCGTAGTCGCCGTCGTTATAGGCCTTGAGCCCGAGCGCGTAGTTGTCCTTGTAGTCGGCGTGCGCGAGCGTCGCCAGGCAGAGCGCGCCGACGAACAGCCACGCGCGTGACTTACCAGCCGGCACGCGAGAAATACTCCTGCGCCGAGATCGTCGTGAACGCGGCGTTGGCTGTGCTGCGCTTCTGCGCTTCGACCTTGGCGATGACCTGCGCCGGCTTCGCCGCATCCGGATGGCGGAACGTGATCACGTAGCTGCCAGCCGGCAGAGTCAGCGTGAACGGCGTCGTCGCGTCCGTCGGCAACGCCACCGGCTGCCGGTTCGCGTCGAGCACGGATTCGACCTTGCCCCACGGGTACGCGTTGAGCACGAGTTCGCCGCGTTGGGCTTCGAGCTTCGCCTGCTCGGCCGCGGCCACTTTCGCGCGCAGCGCGGGCAGCGATTGCACGACTTTGTCGTATGCCGGCTCCGCGCCGAGATTTTTTTTCTGCTCGGCCAGCAGCGTTGCCAGCGCATCGAACTGGGCCGCAGACTCGACGGCCTGCAATTCGCCGTCGATCACGTCGATCCAGCGTTTGCGCAGCTGCAGCGCTTCCTTGTCGGCCGCGTCGGACGCGAGCAGAGTGGCGATCGCATCGCTGGCAGCGCGCAGTTGTTGCGCCGTTGGCGCCTGGCCCGAAAGCGTCTTCGCGACGCCATCGCGCTCGGATTGTTTCTGCTTGGCCAGACGCTCGTCCGCCAGTTTCGCCTTGAGCGTCTGCGCGAGTGTTCCGAGCGCGGGATCCTGCGGGAAAATGCGCTGGCCGGCCTCGACCAGCGCAATCGCCGCCGCGACATCGGTGCGCGCATTGTCGTTCGCCGTGTCGGCGATTCGCTTGGGCAGCTCGGCCAGCAGTTGCGTGGCCTCGGCGTTGCTCGGATCGAACTTCAGCGTCGCCGTCAGCGCCGTGTGCGCATCGTTCTGTGCCGGCGGCACGAAGCGTTTCTCGGCGATCGCCTGGCGCGCCGCGCCGAGCATCTGCGCCAGTTGCGCGCCGCGCGCGCCGAGGCGTTTTTCGATCTGGTCCTTGAGTTTCTGCGCATCGGCCAGGTCCGGCGCCACCTGCAGCGCGAGGCCGACGCGATCGAGCGCACGCTGCGCCTGATCGGAGCCGTCGAGCCGGCGCGCGTCGGCGAGCAACGCCTTGGCCAGCGCGCCGCGCAGCTCGGCGGTGCGCTTGTCGTCCGCGGCGGATTTCTCCAGGGCGCCGAGCGTTTCGTAGGCGTTGTCGCCGCCAGGATCGACAAGATGGCCGGCACGCAGCTGGGTGTCGGCGCGGGCGAATTCCGCCGCGATCTGCTTCTCCGCTTCCTGCTTCTTCAGCGCAGCATCGACTTGGCCGCGCAAATCCACATAGGCTTTCTCCGCTGCCAGGTAGGGTTGCAGCTTGTCCAGGGCCGCCTCTGCCGCCGCGGGTTGACCGGCGGCGAGTTCCTTGCGTGGCGTGGCGAGTTCTTCGTTGACGAGTTGCTGGATACGCTGCTGCGGCGCGGGGTCGTCGCCGGCCAGCGCGCGTGCCTGGCCGAGCAGCGCATAGGCCCCGCCCTCGCCAAACACTCGGCCGGCGGTGCGCGCCGTGTCGGCTTGCGCGATCAGCTGCGCGATGCGCTGTTTCGACTGCGTCGCCTGCTGCAGCTGCTTGATGCGAGCCGCGAACGCGCGCAGTTCCGGATTGTCCGGACGCACGAGCAATGCCTGATTGTTCAGATCCGCGGCCTCGTCGAATTTTTCGGCAGCCACGGCTAGTTGCGCCTCCTCGCCCAGCGTCGTCGTGATGCCGTCAAGCAGCGCCTGGGCCTTGGCGTTCTCCGGGTCCTTCTGCAGCGCCTTCTGCACGTACTCATAGGCGCTGTCTTCGGCCGGCGTGACGAGTTTCTTTTCCGCGACACGCTGCTCGGCCCGCTCGAGCCAGAATGTGACGAGGTCGGCTTCGTCCTTGCTGAGGCGATGGCCGATGCGGAGCGTGAAGAACCCGACGGCAACGACGAGAAGCACAATCACGGCAATCGCCGCGATCAGCAATTTCTTCTGCTTCCAGATGTTCCCGGTAGATGGCGCCGTGCCGGTCGGTTTGCCCGGCTGCGGCGTCGCACGCACGAGGTTCGGCGCGGGCCGTCCGCCGGGCGGTGTCGGCCGGTTCGGCAGCGACCGCAGGATGTTTTCGCCGGTCGGCGTGCTCGTGAAGAATCCAAGCGCGCGCAGTTGCTCGGATGAGGTCTGGTTCGGATCGATATGCAGGCGCATCAACAGCGTGTCGCTGTCGGTCACGCGCGATTTCAGGTCGTCGCTGAACTCCGACAGATTCGCATAGCGCGCTTCCCTGTCCTTGGCCAGCAGGCGGTCGAACACGTCCTGGAACGCGCGCAGCTCATCCGGCAGCGGCGGCGGCGGCTGGGTCAGGTGCATCATCAGCACCGCGATCGGCGTGTCGCCGCGGAACGGCGGCGATCCGGTCAGCAGTTCGTAGAAAAGTATACCGAGGCTGTACTGGTCCGAACGGCCGTCGACTTCCTGGCCGTTGATCTGCTCCGGACTCATGTAGGTCGGCGTGCCGACCAGCATGCCGGTCTGCGTGAGCCTCGTCGCCGACCTGTCCTGGTAGCGGGCGATGCCGAAGTCGGTGAGGATCGGCGTGCCGTTCTCGCGGAACATGATGTTCGCGGGCTTCAGGTCGCGATGCACGACGCCGTGGCCGTGCGCGAACTCCAGCGCACCGGCGATCTGCACGATCACCGATACCGCATCGGCCAGCGCGATGCCGGAGCGCATGCGGTCGGACAGCGCGCCGCCGCCCAGATACTCCATCGCGATGTAGGCGATCGATTCGTTGCTGACGATGTCGTACACCGCGACGATATTGCGGTGCGACAGCTTTGCCATCATGCGGCCTTCGAGCAGGAAGCGCCGTTCCATCTGCCGTGCGTCGTCCGACGCGCTGTCACCGCTGCGGCGCATGATCTTCAACGCGACCTTGCGGTCGAGCGAGCGCTGCACCGCAAGATAAACGGTCGACATGCCCCCGCTGCCGAGCAGGCGCAGTATCTCGTAACCGGGTACCTGGATCGTGTCCGAAGCCATCAACGGCAACTCCCTGCGCGTCGAATCATAGCATCGGGCGGCGGTGCGAAAATGACCCGGCTGGCGGAGCGAATGGCTGGCTCTAGGCGTCGGGGCGACGCATTGGCAGCGACAACACCACGCTCAAACCGCCGCCTTCGCGGTTGGCCAGGGCAACGCGGCCGCCGTGCGCCTCGACGATCTCGCGCGCGAGCGCCAGACCAAGGCCGCTGCCGGAACGCTTGGTCGAATAGAACGGCAGCAGCGCGCTGGCCAGGACGGTCTCGCTCATGCCGGCGCCGCGGTCGCGCACCTCGATGCGCTGGTCGTTGCCGCGCAGGCCGACCTCGATCTCGACGGCCGCGGGTGCGCCGCCTGACTCATGCGCGTTCTTCAGCAGGTTGATCAGGACCTGTTCGAGCTGGACGCGGTCGAACCAGCCAGGTTGCGCCGGCGCCGGCGCGGCGAGCACGAAGGAAAAATGCCGCGCGAGCTGTTCGAGAAAACCGGCCCAAACGACTTCTTCCGGCCGCGGCTGCGGCAGGCGCGCGAATTCGGCGTAACTGTGAATGAAGCCGTGCAGGTGGCGCGCGCGATCCTCGATCGTGTCGAAGATTGCATCGAGCCGCCGGCCGTCGCCCTGGCGCGCGAGTTCGCGGCCGGAATGCGCGAGCGAGGATATCGGCGCAAGCGAGTTGTTCAACTCGTGGCTGATCACGCGGATGACTTTCTTCCAGGTCTTGACCTCCTGGCGACTCAACTCTCGCGTCAGGCGCTTGATGAGATACATGCGATGCTCGCGCCCGTACAGGCGAAACGTCCGCTGCGACAGATGGAAGGTTTCCTCCTCTTGCTCGATCGGCACCGCGAACAAGCCGTCGCCGCCCGAGTCGAGGGCCTGACGCAGCACGGGCGGACACTCCGCGACGATGCGCTTGAAGTCGAAGCCGTTCATCGCGCGCCCGTCGTTGAGCAGCGCGCGCGCCGCCAGGTTGGCATAGACGACATGGTCGCCAGGTTCGATCAGGATCAGCGCGATCGGCGAGTTCTGCACCATCGTGTCGAGCAGCAGTTCGCGCTGGAACAGATTCTGCCGCTCGTCGCGCAGCACGCGGCCGAGTTCGTTGTGCGCGCGCACGAGGTCTCCGAACTCATCACTGCGGCTTTCGGCCAGCGATACGCTGAAGTCGCCGTCGCGCAGGCTGACAACACTGCCGACCAGCGCGTGCAGCGCGCGCATCAGCGGCGCGGTGACGAGGCGCGCGACGACGATCGCCAGCGGCAAGGTCAGCAGTAGCGCAAACAGTGAACCGAGCCACGTCACTTGCAGCCAGACGCTCAGCCCGGTCGTCAACGCCGCGGCGATTGCGGCCGCGAGCGCCATCAGTAACGTGAGTTTGCCTTCGAGCGAGAACGGGCGCATTTGAGGAGCGAGGGACTAGGGACTAGGGGCCAGGGACTAGGGATGAGAGTACAGGGGAACGTGGCAGAGGATTCGGGTGATCTTCATGAGGCCAGGGTGATTGTGGAATTGTACACAATGCCGCCCGCCTGACCCCTAGCCCCTGGTCCCTGGCCCCTAGATCCTCAACCTTCAGCCCTCAGCCCCTTACTCTCCCCGATCCCGAGTTTCTCCAGGCGCCGATACAACGCCTGGCGCGACAGGCCCAGCTCCGCTGCGGCCTGGCTGATGACGCCGCGTGCGCGCGCGAGCGCGGCCTCGATCGCGGCACGGTCCGGTTCGG
Organism: Rudaea sp.; assembly: GCA_035693405.1. GTDB lineage: Bacteria > Pseudomonadota > Gammaproteobacteria > Xanthomonadales > Rhodanobacteraceae > Rudaea. Next base: position 9,451 of record DASSGP010000416.1, read on the forward strand.
CATCGGCCTGCGAGCGCGGCGCGGGAGCGCGGGCGACGAGGCCAAGGTCGCCGGCCTGGATCGTGGCGTCGCGGCACAGCAGGCTTGCGCGTGCGATCGCGTTCTTCAGTTCGCGCACGTTGCCAGGCCATGAGTGGGAAAGCAGTGCCGTCCTCGCGTCGGCGCTCAGGCTTATCGAATCGGACAGGAACGACTCGGCCAGCGGCAGGATATCGTCCGGGCGCGCGGCGAGCGGCGGCAGGTTCAGTTCGATCACGTTCAGGCGGTAGTAGAGGTCTTCGCGGAAACGCGCCTGATGGATCATCTGCACGAGGTCGGCGTTGGTCGCACTGAGCACGCGTACCTTGACCTGCCGGGTCTTGCTCGAGCCGAGACGTTCGAACTGACCGGTCTCGAGCACGCGCAGCAGCTTCATCTGCCCGGACAGCGGCAAGTTGCCGATCTCGTCGAGCAGCAGCGTGCCGCCGTCGGCGGCCTCGAAGCGGCCTTCGCGCGCCTTGTTCGCGCCGGTAAATGCGCCGGCCTCGGCGCCGAACAATTCTGCTTCGATGAGCTCGGACGGCAGCGCGCCGCAGTTGACGACGACGAACGGTCCGTTCTTTACCGCGGAGTTGTAGTGCACGATCTCGGCGATGCGCTCCTTGCCGGCGCCGTTCGGTCCGGTAATCAGCACTGGCGCGTCGGCCCTGGCAACCTGGCAGGCGAGTTCGACCAGACGCTCGGTCGCCGCCGCGGCAAACACCGTGCCGCGCAGGTCGAAGCGCCGTTGCAGTGCGTTGCGGTTCGCGCGGCGCTCGCCGCGCAGGCGCGTGACTTCGCGCGTGCTCTCGCCGAGTTCGAGCAGGTTCTCGACGCTGGCGAGCAGCTTGTTGTCGTCCCACGGCTTGGCCAGGTAATCGGCAGCGCCGGCCTTGACCAATTCGATCGCGGTCTCCAGGTGCGTCCATGCGGTCAGCAGGATCACCGGCAGGTCCGGCTGGCGCGCCCGGATCGCGCGGAACAGCGCAATGCCTTCTTCGCCCGAGGTCGTGTCCGCCTGGAAATTCATGTCCTGAATGACCAGGTCGACACGCTCGCGCTCGAGCGCGGCCAGCCCCTCCTCGGGCGTCGCCGCGCGCAGCGCGCGGATGTCACGCAGGCTCAGCAATACCTCGAGCGCCGTCACGACCGAGGCGTTGTCGTCGATTACCAATACCGTTCGCATCGACACATTGTGACGGATTCGGCAGCGCATGGAAGGATTGGATGCGCCATGGCAGCGTTTGGTTGCTCTGAATCAGGGGCTAGGGGCTAGGGACTAGGGACCAGCGAAGAGCGAGGCTCACTTCGATCTGTGGCTGGGCGAAACATCGAGCGCCAAGTAAGAATGCGTCGCTCTTCCCTGGCCCCTAGTCCCTGGTCCCTAGCCCCTTCTTTCTACTTCTTCGAAGCAATCCACGCATCCGTGCGCGCTTCGAGTACGTCGAGCGGCAGCGCGCCGCCGTTCAGGATCTCGTCGTGGAATGCGCGAATGTCGAACCTGTCGCCAAGTTGCGTCTTCGCGCGCTCGCGCAGTTCGAGAATCTTCAGCTGGCCGATCTTGTACGACAGTGCCTGGCCCGGATAGGCGATGTAGCGATCGGTTTCGGATTGGATCGACGGCTCGTCCTGCGAGGAATGCGCGTGGAAGTAGTCGACCATCTGCTGGCGTGTCCAGTGCTTGTAGTGCACGCCGGTGTCGAGGACGAGGCGGTTCGCGCGCAGCAGTTCGTCCGACAGATGACCGTAGTAGCTCAACGGGTCCTGGAAGAAACCGACTTCCTTGCCGAGACGCTCCGAGTACAGCGCCCAGCCTTCGGCATAGGCGTTGTAGCCGGCCTGCTGGCGGAACGGCGGCAGTCCCGGGAGTGTCTGCGCGATCGAGATCTGCATGTGATGGCCCGGCACGCCTTCGTGATACGCCGTCGTCTCGATGTTCGTGGTCGTGCGGTTGGCGAAGTCGTAGGTATTGACGTAGACCCGTCCCGGGCGCTTGCCGTCCGGCGTGCCCTGGTTGTACTGGGCGCCGCTGGCTTCCTTCTCGCGGAACTCCTCGACCGGCAGAACCTCGACCTTGGTCTTCGGCAGAAGGCCGAACAGCTCCGGCAATTTCGGCTGCATCTGGTCGATATACTTTTTATACAAATCCACTATCTGCTGGCGCGAGGTCGCGTGCGTCTTCGGATCCTTGTCGAGCGCGGCGCGCATGCTCGGCAGATCCTTGTAGCCGAGTTGCGCCGCAACTTTCGACTGCTCGGCTTCGATGCGCTTGACCTCGGCCAGGCCGAGCTGGTGGATTTCCTCGGGCGACTTGTGCGTCGTGGTCTGCTGCTCGATGTCGAAGCGGTACAACGCATCGCCGTTCGGCAGCGCCCACAGTCCCGGTTCGGTGCGGCCCTTCGGTGCGTAATCCTTGGCGATGAAGTCGCCGAGCTTCTTGTATGCCGGCCGCACCTTGCCATCGACCGCGGCAAGCACCGCGTCGTGCAGGCGCTTGCGGTCGGCTTCGGGAATGCTGTCGGCAAATTTCGCGACCGGCCTGCCGAAAACGCTGGCTTCGCCGGCCGGGTCGGCGATCGACTGGCACTGCGTGACGACTTTCTCGAGCAGGAAGCGCGGCGGCATGAGCTTGTCCTTCTCGCCCTGCTTGAGCACGTCGATCAATTGGTCGATCACGCGCGGCACCTGGTTCAGGCGCGCCACATAGTCCTCGTAGTGCTTCGTGCTGTCGAACGGCAGCGCCGCGACGAACTGCGCGAGCAGCAGGTGGATGCCGTTGAACTGGTCGACCGGCATCTCGATGACCTTCATGTCGGTCGCGCGGATCGAGTCCTTGAGCTGGCGCACCATCAGCTGCTGGTTCAGGCGGTCCTGTTCGTCGAATCCGGTCGTGTCGATCGCCTCGAAGCGCGTCACGAACGCCTGCGCGTCCTTCTTCTGTTGCTGCGCGTGCGCGAGCGACAAATCGCTGAACCTGTCGTTGTAGCGGTAGTCGCCGAGGATCGTGGCGAACTCCGGCGATTCCTTGAGCTGGTACTCCCACTGCTCGGCGAGCAGTTCGTTCAGCGCTTTCACGCGGGCCGATACATCCGCTGGCGGCGCTGCATGCGCGGTCGTGGCCCCAAACGCTGCGACAAGCGCGAGCGCAAGCGTTTTTCTGGCAGTGCGATTCATCGTGTTTTCCCCGGCGGTAAAGTGCGCGCAGTGTCCACGGCTGCCGCCGGCGCGACTAGTGCAGGAAGTCAGTAGGGACGAGGGACGAGGGGCGAGGAGAGCGAGCCCGCTCTTGATCTTGATCTTGCTCGTCCCTCGCCCCTCGCCCCTGCTCTTTACCGCGCCAGCTTGTGGTCGTAGCTGACCACGCGCGTCAGCTTCCAATGGTCGCCGTCCTTCTTCCACAGGTGCAGGAACTGCGCGGATTCGGTCATGCGATCCGGCTTGCCTTCCTCGATCGCATAGAAATCGTGGCGGCCGGTTTCCACTGCGCCGTAGTTGTTGAGCGGATAAACCGCCATGCTGCCCTTGACCAGCTCCCTGCGGGCACGGAAATCCACGCCCTTTTCAATGCGCTCGCAGTGCTTGGCGATATCGTCGACGAAATGCGCGCCGGACGTTTCGTTCAGGCCATCCTTGTCGTGGTAGAACTCGAAATCGTCGGCGACGAGTTCGCGCACCGCCTTGGCGTCGCAGGTGTTGAACACGGCGTCGAACAACTTCCTGTCGGCCGCGGCGATTTCGTCGAACAGCATCTGGGTCGCCGCGGGACCTGCGCGGAGGTTCACGGCCGCGTGCGGCTTGGCGCCTGCCTGAGGAGGTTCGGCGCCAGCACACAGGCTGCTCGCTGTCAGCACGGCAAGCGCCGCGGCCATGCGGATGATCGCGGCGTTCTTCATGCTCATTCGGACCTCGTTGCCTGGTTGTGGATCGTCACACGCTGCGCGTTGCGATTGCCGGCGGCACCTGCGCCGCGCGTGTCGCCGGGCCAAGCACCGCGAGCTGGCCAAGCAGCCACAGCACGACAAATCCAACCGGCAGGTAGCCCCACGGCAGCAGTTTGGCTTCCGACACGTGCGCCATCAGCCAGAAGCTGAACCCGTACGACAGCACCGCGCCGAGCACGAGTCCGCCGGTCGTGATCAGGAAATTCTCGGTCAGGAAATAGCGCAGGATCGAGCCGCGTGTCGCGCCAAGGGCGCGCCGCGTGCCGATCTGCTTGGTCCGCTGCGTGACCCAGAAGCTGGCCATGCCGACGATGCCGAGCGCCGTGATCGTCAGCAGGCAGAAGATCACCGTGCCGAGGATGATCATCATCGCACGGTCTTCGGAATAGCACTCGGCGCGGATCTTCTCGATGCTCTTGAGGCTGCGCACGATGCGGTTGTGGTTGCTTTCGATCAGCTTGCTCTCGACCGTCTTCATCAATTCGTCGCGGCGGCCGTGCTCGGTGCGGACCAGATACGCCGTGCTGCTGCCGTAAGCGGTGAACTGCGGCACCAGGATCGAATGGTCGACCGCGCCGCGGTCGCCGTTGAAGCTGAAGCCGCGCGGCCACGGCACGATCAGGCGGTCGATGACGCCGACAACCGTCTGCGGCTTGCTCTTGTCCGGATCGCCCAGATACATCTGCTTGCCGATCGCGTCCTGTCCCGGGTACAGCTTGTCGGCCAGCGCCTTGGTGATGATGATGCCGGGCGGCCAGTCGACCGAACCACGATCACGCACGGTAATCTCTTCCGTCTTGAAGTTGCGGCCAGCGATCAGATGGAGGTCGTACGAGTTGAGGCCGTGCTCGTCGACGAAGTAGATCGCCGCGCCGGTCGTCGCGACTTTCTGGCCGGGCGCCATGTTGATCGCCTCGCTCCAGCCGCTGTCGGCCATCGGTGTCGTGTTCATCGGACTGGCATCGACGACGCCGGGCAGATTGCGGATCAGCGCGAGGTCCTCGGTAAACGCGTTCTTCGTGTTGAAGTTCGCGCCGAACCCGTTGCTCGTGATGCGAAACGTATCGGTTTCGTTCATGCCGCTCGGCCGGCTCATCGTCTCGATGCGCTGGCTGATGATGAACAGCGCGTTGCAGACGATCGCCAGCGTCAACGCGATCTGCAGGCCGATGAGAATCAGCGCGACCTTGCTGCGCATCAGGGCGGAGATGATTGGGCGGATTTCCATTGGAAGCCTCGAAGGATCGATTGAGCGTAAGCGGTCTAGGGACTAGGGACTAGGGGCTAGGGACCAGGGGAAAAGCTGCGACGCTCTTACTGGCCCCTGGCCCCTAGCCCCTGCTCTTCACTGCGTCTTCAACTGCGCCGCCGGTGCGACCTGGCAGGCGCGCCAGGTCGGGTACAACCCGGCCAGCACCGCGGCTACGATCGCCAGCGCGATCGTCGTGGCGATCATCGCCCAGTCCAGACGCGCGACGTTGGCGTAGGATTCGTACAGCAGGCGCACCATCCACAATCCGACCAGCGTGAGCAGAAGGCCGAACACGCCGCCGCTGACGCCGATCACGCCGGATTCGATGATGTACTGCGAAAACAGCTGCGGCTTGCTCGCGCCGAGCGCGCGGCGCAGGCCGATCTCGCCGGTCTTGCGCATGAACTTTGCCAGCAGCAGGCCGATCGTGTTGACCAGGCAGACCAGCAGGAACGCGAACGACAGGCCAACCTGCACTTCGACGTCCTTCGGCACGACCTTCTGGTTCTCGAGCCACTCGGTGACGTTGTACAGGCGGTTGTTCATCGGCCGCGGGAAACGCCCGAGCTTCTTCTGCTCGTTGACGTAGTTTTCCTGGAACGACTTGTATTCGGCCACGCGCGCCGGCGAGTCGAGCTGCACCCAGAACTGCTGCCAGATGCATTCGGACGCGAGGTAACCCTCCCAGCCCGGTTCGCTGTTCCTCCAGCAACTGTTGTTGCCGGACGCGTTGCTCTTGTTCTCGATCACCGTCGTGTACGGCACGTAGAACTCCTCGGGATCGTTCAGCGTGCCATTGGTCAGGTCGTAATATTTGATGCGCGGCTTCCAGTAGTCGAGCACACCGACGATGGTGTAGTCGATCTCGTTCATGCGCACTTTCTTGCCGACGCTGTCCTGGCCGCCGAACAGTTTCTCATTGGACTCCTTGCTCAGCACGACGACGCGGCCGTGCTGCGCGTCCTGGGCATGGTCCCAACCGCCGCCGTATTGGAACGGCGGCTCGAACATGGCGAAGAAATCGCCGTAGGTCGCGCGGCCGAGCGCCAGGAACGGCTTGACCTCGGGATTCTCCGGCTGGATCGGATAGGCGACCTTGAACATCGCCGCCTGCTTGTCGGCTTTGCCGGCTTCCATCAGCGCCTGCGCATCGCGATAACTGACCTGGTCGGGCGGATTGCCTTCCTGGTCGTACGGCTGGTTCGGATCCCAGTTGTCGAGCTGCACGTAATGCAGCTTGTCGCTCTTCCACGGAATCGGATCGCCGCCCATGACGTGCAGCAGCGTCAGCGACGTCATCGTTGCCGCGATGCCGAGTGCGATGCCGAGCACCATCAGCGCGGTCAGGACCGGATTGCGCCTGAGGCTGATCAGGCCGAGTTGCAGGTAATAGTTGAACATGGTTTCAGGGGCCAGGGATTAGGGACTAGGGGCTAGCGGTTCGAGGCTATGGGGAACGGTCAGGCGACAACTTCGGCGTTGCGGCCCTGGTCCCTGGCCCCTAGCCCCTCGCCCCTGAGCCTTGGTTCCTCTTCAAAATCGGTCACCTGGCCGTCGATGATGTGCACGTTGCGTTGCGCGCGCGCGGCCAGTTCCGGATCGTGCGTGACCATGATGATCGTCGTGCCCTGGCGGTTGATCTCCTCGAGCAGTTCCATGACGCCGCGCGCCATCAGCGAATCGAGGTTGCCGGTCGGTTCGTCGGCCATCAGCAGTTTCGGCGAACCGGCGAGAGCGCGCGCGATCGCAACACGCTGCTGCTGGCCGCCGGACAGTTCGGCCGGATAGTGCTTCATGCGCGAAGCCAGGCCGACGCGCGTCAGCGCCTCGTCGATGCGGCGCTTGCGCTCGGCCGCCGGGAAGCGGCGGTAGCGCAGCGGCACGTCGACGTTGTCGAACAGGTTCAGGTCCGGAATCAGGTTGAAGCTCTGGAAGATGAAGCCGATCTTTTCGTTGCGCAGGCGCGAGCGCTGGTCGTCGCTCATGCCGTGCACGTCGACGCCATCGAGCGTGTATTCGCCGCCGCTGAAGTCCTCGAGCAGGCCGGCGATATTGAGGAACGTGGTCTTGCCCGAACCGGACGGACCGGTCACGGCGACGAACTCGCCCTCGCGCACAACGATCGAGAAGTCGCGCAGGGCATGCGTCTCGACCATGTGGGTCCGGTATACTTTGGAAAGATGCGACATTTTCAGCATGGCGGGTCTCGGCTCAGGATGTTGGTGTTCGAGGGTTGGATGCAGGAAACGGGTTCAGGGTTGCTGGTATTCTTTTTGGTTAGGAGTGGGGAGGTTAGGAGTTAGGAAGAGCTACCTCACTCCTAACTTCCTCACTCCTCACGCTCTTCTTCAATTCAAAACCACACGCGGCGCCGCGTTGAACGCGTCCGTGCCGGAGATGACGATGCGGTCGCCTTCCTTGACGCCGGACACGAGCTCGACAGCATTCAAGCTGGTTGCGCCAACCTGGATCGGCGTGCGCTCGGCGACGCCGTTGCGCACGACGTAGGCGACACGGCCGGCGCCGGAATCCACGAATGGACCGCGCTCGACCATCAACACGTTGGGATGCTCGTCGATCAGGATGCGCGTGGTCAGGCGCTGGTTCTGGCGCAGGCCGGCCGGCTTGTGCTCGCCGAAGCGCACGCGCGCGACGACCTGGCCTTCGACGACTTCCGGCGAGACCGCCGACAACGCGCCGGTGTATTTTTCGCCACCGTCGAGGATTTCCGCCGGCATGTCGATCGCCAGGTCGTGCGCGAAAACCTCGGGCACCTGCAGCTCGATTTCGAGCGCGGACAGATCCACGACCGTCAGCAACGCGACATTCGCCGCAACGTTGGCCTTCTGCTGGACCAGCAGCTGCCCGACCTGGCCGGAAACCGGCGCGCGCACCTTGAGCATTTCCACCTGGCGTTCCAGATCGGCGACGAGCAACTTCTGCCGATCGAGCGACAGACGCTTCGTGCGCAGTTCGAACGCCAGCGTCTCGTCCTGCAGCCTGGAATCGGCCTGCGCATGCTCGACTTCGATGGCGGCCTTGGCCAGCGCATCCTTCGCGCGCAACACGTTGATCTCGGGAATTGCGCCGGCCTTGAAACCACGCTCGTTGCGGTCGACGTCGCGCGCCGCCGTCTGCTGGTCGATCATGGCCTGGTCGTAGGTCTTTTTCGCGGTCAGCTGCTTCTGGCGATTGTCGATGCCGGTACGCTCGACTTCGATGCTCAGGCTATCGAACGTCGACTTCTCCTGCGCCAGTTTGCTGGTCAGTTCCGGGCTGTAGACTTCGGCCAGCACCTGGTCCTTCTCGACCTTGTC
>DASSGP010000417.1:0-5638 GCA_035693405.1 Rudaea sp.
ATCGGTGCGCTGGCCGAACGCGTCGTTGTCCGCGGGATCGCCTGCGTCAATTACCGGACTGCCCGCAGCCGGCGTGTAGCGCGCACGGAAAGCCGCCAGGATCGTCGACAGCGTCAGGGTCCGGTTCCACACCGCGGCCTCGTCGACGACGCTGGCGTACGGGTAGATGCGCGGCGCTGCGAAAGGGGATCCGGCAAGTTGGCCGTCCTTGACGCCGACCGCGCCACTACCGCTGACATCGTGCGTCGCGAAGCCGGGCGTGACGCCTTCGGTCTTGCCGGCGATGTCGTAGTTGTCGTGCGTGCTGTTGTCGGGTGAATAGAACGCGTTGTAGTCGACCGTGCCGAACGTGGCGCTGTCGCCGATCACGTGCGCCGTGCCGGCGCTGTTCTCGTAATTGCGCGTGTACGTCATCAGGTTGTTGCGCAGGCTGGCGACCTGCGAGTTATTGTTGACTTGTACGACCGGCCCGGCAAACGGAAACTCGCCGCCCGCATCGTTGTTGCTGACGCTGTTGCCGCCGCCGTCGAACGTGTTGTTGTAGACCTGGATGCCGGTTTCCCCGCCGTAGAACCAGATGCCCTGGTCGAGCTCGCCGCCGCCCTCTTCCGGCGCGAACACGTTGTGATGGATCAGCGCACCGTCGTTGCCGCTGCGCAGCCAGGTATGGCCATACCCGTAGATCAGGTTGTAGCGAAACTCGCCGGCGACGTCCTGGACCGGCCACGAGGAGCCGCGGAACAGGTTGTGCTCGACCAGAATCCCCGCGCCACCCGTTGAAGAAACAAGATTGAACCCCTGGCTCCAGCCGCCGCGATAGTTGTGGTGGTCGTAATTGCCGCGCACGGTCATGTTGGCGCTGCCGCCGGTCAGGTTGATCGTCGCGCGCGGGCCGATCAGGATGTTGGTTTGCGCATCGCCGTCGCCGCCGATCAACCAGTGGCTGGTGTTGTAGAAGACCAGCCGCCCGGCCCCGATGCGATTGCCCTGGAACAGTTTGGTCGGCGCGGTCTTGCCACTCAGCGTGAGAATCGGCACTGCGTCCGGGTCGGACGATTCGAACGTGAGCAGGTTGTTCGCTCGAAACTCGTTGTTGCGGATCGTTGCGCCGCCCGTCACGGTCAGGTTCAGCGCGCCGGTTGCCTCGAACACCGAACCTTCGATGTCGAGCGACGTCGCCGTGCCGGCGATGCCATCCGATGTCGGTGTGCCGAGCCCGGTCACCATGCTGTCGATGATCGTGACCGATCCGTTCGGCTGCACGACGTGCCCGTTGCCGATCACGCGCAGGTTGTTCCAGTTCACGCTGCCGCTGACATCGGCATCGAGGCTCAGCATCGCCTTGGCCGGCAGCGGATCGACCACGATCGTGATCGGCGGCCCATCGAGCGTGGCGCCGTCCGATGCGGGCGGCGGCGCGAACAGAGCGCGCACCTTCAACTGGTGCGTTCCCGCAGACAATCCGGCGATGCTGAAGCGGTTGAAGTTGATCGGGTCCGGATTCATGTTGCTGTCGAGATCCGTGCTGCCCGGCACGGTGTCCGCGTGCGTGACGCTGTCGGTCTGCTTCACGCCGTCGGCGAACACCTGCAGCTGCGGCCAGCCGGTCGGCGTGCCGCCGCCCGAGCAGACCGCCGGTCCCGGCACGCCGTTGTTGTCAAGCACCGTCTGGCTTCCCGGGCAGACGATGACGCCGTGAATGTTGAAGTCGTCGAACAGATCGGCGAATACGATGACCGGCTTGCCGACCGAAAAATGCATGCCGGGTCCGGGACTCTTGAAATCCGCAAAGTGCGCGAGCGCCGAAGAACTGATGGTAAGACTGATCACGACGCGGAACGCGGTTCGTTTCATATCGGTTTGCTCGCCGCAACTACTAGGATTGAGAAGGGCAACACCGCGTGCGGGCCGCACGGAACCAGCTCGCGCGCGGATCGACCTGCGCTTGCGACTGTTCACTTCAAGATCGCCTCACCCGAGGACCGCCGCGACTCTACGCAGTCGGTGAGTTTCGGCTGCGAACTGCGACAGTTCCGTGATTTGTCCGACAAATCGACACGTGACCGATTCGGACGAGTCTGAATTCGTGCGCTAGTTCCAAGTTTTGAATTCGAGCTGACTCTGCTGTTCCCGGTAGCAGACAGTGCGATTGTGCCGCACTGAACTGCGCTGAGATACAAGTGAACTGACACAACCGAGTACTAGCAAGCGCCGCAAGTGGCTGGTTTAGTATACTTTTATTAAACTTCCCTGCTCAAGCTGAAAATCCCCGTGTCGGCGGTTCGATGATTCGCGCCCTCCATGGCGCTCACCCTTCGCTACGCTCAAGGCCAGCTCCGCTGTTCGCATTCGCTCCGGCGAATGCAGTCCGTCCCTGGCCACCATTTGCGCGTTCGCATCCAGCACGTGCCAATCGCGAACTTCCGCTCGGCCAACCGAGTGCGGCGCCTTTGCGGACGCTCAACGCTCGCTCACGGAAACGCGAACGATAGGTTCGAGCCGCATTTCCACGCGCAGCTGGCTTTCTGGCCGTGAATCAGTTCCAGCCTGGCCGCTTGAATTCAATCCAGCAATGACTACGCGCTTGTTGGCAACGCCGGCATCCACAAGCGCGTGTGCGAGTGCTTGTGCGCGCCTTTCCGCGAGCGCGGTCCTGATCGGCTGGGCGCCGGAATCGTCCGTGCGAACCTGCACCGACACCAAAGTCATCCGGAATTCCACCAGCACCTTCGACAACGGTGTCAGGACATTGCGGACGCTCGAGTCGAGTTGCGCGGTGCCCTTTTCGAAACCCGACTCGAACGACATGTCGAGAACGACATAGTCGCCTTGCCGACCGACGCCGAAGTCCTTGCCGGCGATTTGTTTCAGCCGGCCCTGCAGGACGTCCATGTAATACCCGACGTCTGCGGAATCCAGCGAGTCGCGGCTGTTTCTCGCCAGAGCCAGCTTGATGCGGTTCTCGTCTTGTTGCTGGTTGCGCGGATCGAGCACGGCGACACGCGGCGCAGGGGCGCTCGGAACGGTGCCGGCCGATTTCGCAGGCACCGGCGCAGGCGGCAGGGCACGCTCAATCGGTGCCTCGACCGGCGCGGGCGGCGGCGCCACGGACACGTGCGTCTGCGGCGATGCGCACGCGCATAGCCCGACGACAATGGCGGCTGCCAGCACAAGCTCACGATCTCCGCGGGCGCGGCAGCCAATATGCGTGTCATGCGCGAGTCGCCGCATGCTCTTCTCCCGGAGATGCGCCGATGCCACGGCGGTTGGCATAGTAGAAATCGAGGAAGTCTTTCGTAGAGAGGGGCTTGCTGAAGAGGAAACCCTGGCCGAATGAGACGCCGTGCGCGATCAGCCAATCCACGTGCTCGAGCGTTTCGATTCCCTCGGCGACCGTTTGCAGCCCCAGTGACTTGGCCATCTCAATGACGTGAACGATGACCTGGCTGGTCGCCGCCTCTGTTCCAATGGCATCGACGAACGACTTGTCGATCTTCATCACGTCCAACTCGAATGACTGCAGATAGGAAAGGCTTGAATAACCCGTGCCGAAATCGTCGACCGCGACCTGGTGGCCGCGCTTGCGCAACTCGCGAATGAGTGCACGCGACACTTCGCTGTTGACCAGCGCACGTTCCGTGATCTCGAGCTTGATCATTCCGGGCGATAGCCGGGCCTGCGCGAGACTTCTGGTCAGTTCATCGACTAAGCGTTCGCTTTTCAGATCGTCCGGTGCGAGGTTCAGATTGATGCTCAGCTCCGGAAATTCGAGAAGGACGCGCTGCATGTCGCGCACGACGGTCCTCAGAACTGCGAGCGTGACGTCCTGGATGAGTCCGGCCTCTTCGGCGAGCGGGATGAAGACTTCCGGATCGACCGACTCGCCATTCTCCCGCTCCCAGCGCGCCAGGGCCTCGGCGCCGACGCAGCGACCGGTGGCCAGTTCCAGCACCGGCTGGTATTGCACTTGGATCCGACCGGCGGAAAGCGCCTGGCGCATTTCCACGGCAAAGCTGAGTTGATGGCGCGAATAGCGCAGGATCAGATAGATCCACGCGGCCACAAGGAGCAGGCCAACCCCTGCGCCGACTGCCAGGGTTTGTGCGTGGCGGCTCCAGAAATTGTCGATTGGCTCCATCGCCACGACATCGATGGGCAGGATCTGGTTGCGGGAGAAGCGCGAGAGAACGCGGCCCTTGGCGCGGTCCACCGTGACTCCGACCGGCAAGGAGTCCGGCTCCGGCAGTGCGACGTCCCACGGCACGGCAGACATCCGCAACTTCTCCACCCACAGGACGGCCTGGCGCTGCTGCATCGGTCCCACGTCCAGCAGCAGGCGCGGGTCGATCGCCACGTCATGGTCGCCATAGCGCATCAGGAACAGCTGAACGCCGCCGACTTCCGTTTGTGGGCCAGGCCACCAGGCAACGACACCGCTATCGTAGATGCGGTCTGCGTGGGGCGGTTTGAGTCCTTCGCGCGGAAGGAACCCAACGCCGCAGACGCGGTCCGTTGCCTGCCAGTATCCGATTGCACGGATGTGCGGGCGCGAAATAGCCGCATCCTGCATTGCCTGCAAGTGCTCCGACCCACACCGCGGAACTTGCAATTGATCGAACGCAGCCAGCATCTTTTGCGTGTCGAGGATGATCTGCTCGGCCGGCTCTCCGAGAGACGCCGCGAGGCCACCGGCATACGACGTTTCGGAGGCTACGGATCCCTCCCAGAGAAACCACCCGATTGACGCAAACAGCGCGGCCGTGCCCAGCAGCAAGGACAGTGCGGATGCGAACAGGATTTTCCCGCGGCGGCGCACGGAAAGCGCTCTCAGGAAGCGGCGCTGGACCGAAGGACGGTGTGCAGCGAACCGCCGAGGCGGCCTGATCGGGCACATCGGATCTCAGAACGCGCGACGAAGCTCCTGCGCGACATCTCAGTCCTCCCCTACCAAGTGCGCGGAGCATAGCAGAAGCCATGGCTGACGCGGCTCGCCGGGATGCATGGTCACGCCGCTCGAAACCAGTGGGCTGCGCGGCGCAAGCCGATAGTCCTGCTCATACGCGACCTTGGCGGCGGCGTCCGGCATCTGATCGGGCTCGCAGCTGTCGTTCTCGTTCGCTTAACGCGCGCGCGTGTCCAGGCAAGATCGGCGTCGAACAGCAGCGCAGACGCGTTGGTCACGGCTACAGCGCGCGCGCCCAGCGCGAAGGCCCGAAGCGCGTCAAATTCCAGCGCACTTCCAGTTACGAATGATATGTTATAACATATCAACGTAGTGATCCTCGACTCGGAGTTGCCCTCGTGAAAAAGGCTCTGCTCGCTTTTGTGTTTGGCCTCACGCTAGGCGACATCGGCGCCATCTGCGCCGAGACTGTTGACGAACCAGCACCGCCCGATCCTGCGAACAGTGGCCAAGACACAGCGACGACACTGAGCGCAGTGCAGGTCAACGCCGCTCTCGACCGCTCGCGCGATCAGCTCTCGCCCGAGATCGGCTCCAGCCAGTACGTGTTCGAGCGGCAGGCAATCGACCAGCTTCCGCTCGGCGACGCCACGCCACTGAATCAGGTGCTGCTGCAGGCGCCCGGCGTCGTCCAGGATTCGTTTGGCCAGCTGCACGTGCGCGGCGACCACGCCG
>DASSGP010000418.1:0-6139 GCA_035693405.1 Rudaea sp.
CTGGGCTATCCCGTGCTGCGCTGGTCGACTTCGGGGCCTGCGGTTCCGGTCGAAATGTTCGTCTCCGACGAGCTTCCCGGACATTGGCCGCGGCTCGACGAGTTCGAAGGCCCGGATTACCTGCGCATCGTCGTACCGGTCTTTTCCGGAACCGGCGTGGTCGCGGTCGCGAATCTCTACGCCGCGCGCTGAGTGGCGGACGGTCGGCAGACGCGGTCGCCAAAGTAGCGCGGCCGTATCGATCGGCAGACAATGCCCATTGGGGAGGGGGAATGATCCGACGACGCAACGCGCAGGCCAGTGCGGCCCTTGCAGTCCTGGCTGCGCTGGCCAGCGGGCCGGCATGCGCGCACGTCAAGTGGTTCGCTGACTACGACATCACTAAGGCGCCGATGCCTGTCGGCGATGTGCTCGGCGGCGCATTCACTTCCTGCCTGCTCGTATCGGCCGCGGTGGTTTACCTGTTTTTTCTCGTCGATCGCTATTTGTACAGGCGCGCCTTCCTCGCCGGCGTCGACCGGCGGCTGCGAATGTACGACGGCCTTTCGATCGTCATCGTGCGCCTTAGCGCGAGTGTCTTCTTCCTTTCGCTCTGGCTGTGGTACCTGCGTGGGGCGCCGGGCATTTATCTGACCCCCGAACTGAAGACCACGATGAACGCCGTGCCGTGGCTGCACCTCGTGCTGGGCCTGTGCGCGCTGCTGCCGTTCACGACGCCCGTCACGGGCCTGGGCATCTTCGTGCTGTACGCGCTGGCCGTGCGCGAATACGGTTGGTATCACCTGATCGACTATCTGATCTTCGTCGGCGTCGGCTACTTCTTCATGGTCGCGAGTATCGAACGCGGCCAGTGGCGAAAATCCGGCTTCGTCGTTTTGTTCGCCTGCGCGGGACTGACCCTGATGTGGGCGGCCGCCGAGAAATTCGGCTACCCGCAATGGAGCTATCCGCTGCTGGAGAAGAATCCGGCCATGCTGATGGGCATGAGCGCCGACGCCTACATGGTCCTGGCCGGATTCGTCGAATTCAGCATGGCCTTCGTTCTGCTCGGCGCGGCGTCCGTGGCTGGCCGTTTCGTCGCGCTCGGCCTGCAGGCCGTGTGCATGCTCGCTGTCCTCAGGTTCGGCCTGATCGACGCAGTCGGCCACCTGATGATCATCGCAACCTTGTTCGTTCTCGTCCTGCCCGGCCCGATCATCGCGCAGGAGACGCTCGTGTTGCGCGGCAAGTCGGTCTGGATCGAAGCGTCTTTCATGACAGGCCTTTATGTCCTGGCTTTGGTGACGACCTTCATTCTGTATTATTCGCTTCACCGCGTTGCGTACGGAACTTGATCGCGCACGCGTAGGCACCCGACGGGCCTGGAATAATCGTGGCGCCACCAGCGCATCCCGTGCGCGGTGCCGAAACGAAGTGCTGAAATGGAGAACGGGCATGATCGCGCGCATCTGGCACGGCAGGACCGACACAGCGAAAGCCGACGAGTACCTGGCCTTTCTGCAACAGCGGGCTTTGCCAGACTATCGCGGCACGCCAGGCAATCTTGCCGCGTACGTACTGCGTCGCGCCGAAGGCGACGTCACACACTTCACGACGCTGACGCACTGGGCGTCGCTGCAAGCCATCGAAGCGTTTGCCGGCAGCGACGTCGCGCGCGCGAAATACTATCCGGAGGATTCAGGGTTCCTGCTGGAATTCGAGCCGACGGTCCAGCATCATGAGCTTTACTCGTGAACGCAAACGGGGAGCATCCATGAAGTCCTACGTCATCACTACCGGCAGCCTGTTCGCCCTGCTCGTCGTAGTTCATGTATGGCGAGCGATCGAAGAAGGACCGCAACTGGCCGCACGGCCCGAATACGTCGTTGTGACCGCTCTGGCAGCCGCGATGTGTTTCTGGGCGTGGCGCGTGTTCAGGACGATTCGCTAGCGCGTCTTGCGGCACGGGGGGGCAGAGCGCCGCGCCATTGACAGCCATAAACTTCCGCTGCCGCCTTGCGGCCGCGATGCAACCGACCTAGCGCTCTGCAGTGACGCCTCGGACCAGATAGCCGCCGGACTTCTCATCCCGCTCCAGTTCCAGCAACTGCCGAGCCTTGGCTTCTTCGAGCAGCGCATTGAACGACTTGAAGCCGTAGTAGCTTTCGTTGAACCCCGGATTGCGGCGCTTCAGGGCCTGCTTGACCATCGAGCCCCAGACCTTTTCATCTTCGCCGCGCTCGCTGATCAGAGCTTCGACGGTTTCGAGCACGAGGTCGAAGGCTTCCTGTTTCTTTTCGGCCTCGGACTTTGCAACCTTTTGCGCCTTGGCGGCCTTCGCCGGTTTCGCATCGGAAGGCGCCACCGTTTGCGCGGCTTTGCCTTCCTTCTTTTCCGCCGGTTTCGCTTCCGGCTTTTTCTGCGGCGCGGTCCGCGCCTTCTGCGCGCGCACCAGATCGTCGTAATAGATGAACTCGTCGCAGTTCGCGATCAGTAACTGCGAGGTCGAACTCTTCACGCCGACGCCGATCACGGCCTTGTTGTTCTCGCGCAGCTTGCTGACCAGCGGCGAGAAGTCCGAATCGCCGCTGATGATGACGAACGTGTCGACGTGCGATTTCGTGTAACACAGGTCGAGCGCGTCGACGACCATGCGGATGTCGGCCGAATTCTTGCCGGACTGGCTGACATGCGGCACCTCGATCAGTTCGAACGAAGCGTAGTGCATCGCCGCCCGGAATTCCTTGTAGCGCTCCCAGTCGCAATAGGCTTTCTTGACGACGATGCTGCCCTTGAGCAACAGTCTCTCCAGAACCTTGTTGATGTCGAACTGCGCGTAGCGCGCCTCGCGCACGCCGAGCGCGACATTTTCGAAATCGCAGAACAGGGCGAGATTGCGGATTTCGGGTTGCGTGGCCATTGCGTCAGCGTCCTGTCAGTCGAAACCGTTGTGGAAGATGTAGTCGGGTTCGATCGCCAGCCCGATGATCGGCGGATTGCCCAAAACGCTGCCGACGAGGCCCGCCGCCCCTGTCGTCAGGTTGATCGTGTACAAGCCGACCGTGCCACCGACCCGCAGTGTCGCATAAGCGAAGTCGTCGCCGTTGAGCGAAACAATGTCGAAACCGACAATGTCGCTGGTGGCGACGCCCAGCGAGCCGACGCTGGCCAGCAAGCCGCCGTTTGCGTTGCTCTGGTTGAGCAGCGCGTCGCTGCCCGAGTCGATGTCGTACAGCGTCGTTACCGACGCGCCGGGGTACGAATTCGTATAAGCGATACCAACGACGTGCGGCGTGCCGGGATTCAAAGCGACATCCGTGATCACGCCGGTCGTCGCGGGATTGATGCGGATGTTCATACCGCTGTCGCTGACGACGCGCAGGCGGTCCACGGCCGGCTGGAAATTCATGCCGAATTTCGTCCCGCTGAGCGCCGTGTACGGGGCATCGACATCGGCCGGATCGGCGCTCAGCAGGCCGACCAGAGAGGCTGCGCCGCTCGCGGGATTGAGCGTATACAGCCGGCCGGCGCCACCCGAGCCGATCGTCAGTGCGTACAGCTTGCCATTGGCCGGGCGAATATCGAGGCCCGCAATTGTTTCGCCGGCGCCGAGACCCGAAATGCCCAACACGAGCAAGTTCAGGACGCCCGGCGTTGCACTGTCGAAACGAACGAACGTGCCGTCTGCGGTTACGCCGTGGATGCCGATCGCGGCTGCGTTCGCCGGGCCGGCCAGGAGCGCGGCTGCAAACATTACGCGAATTGTACGCGCCAAACGCTGATGCAAGAGACAGTTCATAGGACGACCCCAAGTCGCTATGGTGCTGGGCCGGAGCGGAATCTGCAGACGCCGCCCAACAGCGCGTTTTTATACCATCGAGACGACATGCGCCAGCCGTCCCATTCAGGCAGAACAATTGCATTGCGGCTGTGCACCGCTTGGCGCAAAGTCGCGGCTGGGTTCCAGTCGCTATCCTGAGCGACGCCCCTGCGGGAGACAGCCCATCAACGACTCGGCGCTGAAAGGATGGCATCGCGTGGTGCAGTATCGCGACGCCGCGGGGCTCGACGAACTGCTCGCGGAAGACGTGGTGTTCTTTTCACCGGTGGTGCACACGCCGCAGCGGGGCAGGTCGATCACCGCACACTATCTCGGCGCTGCTCTACACGTGTTCGCCAACCCGACCTTCCGCTATGTGCGCGAAGTGGTCGGCAGTCACGATGCGGTGCTGGAATTCCAGGTCGAGATCGATGGAACCGCCGTGAACGGCGTCGACATGATCAGGTGGAACGATGAAGGCAGGATTATCGAGTTCAAGGTCATGCTGCGGCCGCTCAAGGCAATCAACCTCATCCATCAGAAAATGGCCGAGGCGCTCGCGCGACCGGCGTCGCCGTGATCGCATTGCGACGCACGCGTCCCGACCAGCCTTGCGCGTACCGGACCTCGCGGTATATCTGCGGAGACCGATTGTCTTTATTCTGTCGGCGTTTCGCCGACCCGGAGCACGTTTTTTCCAAGCTTGACAGGGCATGCTGCGCAACCATGATCTCGTTCATCGTCCCCGCCTATAACGAAGCGCTGCTGCTCGGAGCAACGCTCGACGCGCTGCACCTGGCCGCGCGGGCCGTGGGCGAAGACTATGAAATCGTGGTCGTCGATGATGCATCGACCGACGACACTGCGCTGATCGCCGAGCGCCACGGCGTGCGCCTGGTCAGGGTCGACCACCGCCAGATTGCCGCAACGCGCAACTCCGGAGCGCGCGCCGCGCATGGCGAACTGCTGATCTTCGTCGATGCGGACACCATCGTGAACGAAGCCGTCGTTCGTGCCGCTGTCGATGCACTGCGCGACGGCGCCGTCGGTGGCGGCGCCGCGGTCGTATTCGAAGGCGCGGTTCCACACTACGGAAGGCTGCTGCTGCCGGTCCTGGTCCGGTTGTTCCGGGCAACCCGGTGGGCGGCCGGATGCTTCGTGTTCTGCACGCGCGCTGCATTCGTCGCGGTCGGCGGCTTTGACGAGGAGTTCTATTGCGCCGAGGAACTGGTCTTCAGTCGCGCGCTCAAGCGCCAGGGCAGGTTCGTCGTCCTGCGCCAGGCCGTCACGACGTCCGGCCGGAAACTGCGCACCCATTCGGTTCGCGAGATCCTGCCGCTTCTCGGCCGATTCGCATTGGGTGGATCACAGGTCCTGAAGCAGCGGCACGGCAAGGATTTGTGGTACGCCGAACGGCGTGAGGATCCGCAGGCGGTTCAACGAATGCTTGCCGGTTGACGGCCGAGTTGTTGGCAGCGCATTGTGGTCCGGTCCGCTGCAGCCGCACTTCGTCAAGAACATTGGCGACGGCGAATTGCACATCATCGCCGTCGAATTGAAGGGTTCCTGAGCGAACGTCCAGGAGGAATGCGCAATGAGACTCGTGCGTTTTTGTTCCATTGTCATGACAGCCGTTACAGCGGCCGGCTGCGGTCCGGCGCCATTCGATCGCGCGGCGGAACAGCACAAGCTCCTGCAGCGCGATGCCGAGTGGGCCGATGTCGCGTCCGCCGGCAAGGACGTGGACAAGACCGCATCGTATTGGGCTGACGATGCCGTGATTATTCCGCAGGGTCAGCCGATCGTCGAAGGAAAGGCCGCAATCCGCGCCTTCGTCGCCGGCAGCTTTGCGATTCCCGGATTCCACGTCCACTGGAAATCCGATGCGCCGGCATTTTCGCCGGATGGCAATCTTGCCTATATGCGCGCCGTAAACGACATGACCGTCTCCGGCCCCGATGGCACGCCGCTGAAATTGCCGGGCCGTGCATTGACGGTGTGGCGAAAGGATGCGGACGGGCAATGGCGTTGTGTTGCGGATATCTGGAACGATCCACCGAAACCTGCGGACGGCGCCAAGTAGCGCTTGCCGGAGACGGACGTGCCGGCTGGGTCCATTCGTCCCGGCCTAGATTCCCAGGAGAGCGAGTCGAATGCCACGGCGCTTCGACTTCGCTCGCTTCGCGAGCTACGCTCGGCACGAACGGAGTTTGTGCTTCAGCTTTCATCGGTAGAGGCAAATGCCCATGCGCGGAGCTCTGCACCTGTTGTGCACACTGGTTTTGCTGCCGTATCTCCTGCTCGCAGCGTGGTTCCTGATTCTGGGTGACGCGATCTCCG
>DASSGP010000419.1:0-4258 GCA_035693405.1 Rudaea sp.
AAGTTCGTCAAAATGACGACCGATGACCTGCACTGTCCGCGAGACGGGATTTTTTCCGTGGACGGCGGCAAGTAAAATTCCGTCCACGAGATTTATCCGGGTCGCAGCGCCCGACTGAGACGTCGGCCGAACAACAGGACGATGAGACCGCCGCCGGTGGCGATCGCCGCGTGCATCGCCCAGAACGCGGCGGGCTGCATCTTGCCGTAGAAGCCGCCGATCCAGCCGATGAGATTGTTCGAAACGAACAGGCTCATGAAGGCGAATCCCATCAGCGTGGCGTTCACTTTTGCCGGTGCCGTGCGCGAGACGAGCGCGAGCAATGTCGGCCAGTAGTAGAGGAACGAGATACCCAAGCCGGCGCTGTAGAGGAATGGCCAGATCGGATGAATTGGCGCGCCGTCGTACGCAATAATCGCTGCGACGACTATCAAATTGCTCGCGGCCGCGATCCAAGCGCCGATGCCGATCTTGGCGAGTTCGTCGCGTTCGCGGCCGCGTCTGGCCTGGCGGCCCCAGAGCCAGAGCAGCGCTGGAGCGGCGACGATGCTGAAGACCGCATTGATCGACTGGTACCACGGAATCGGAATGCGGAACCCCCCGACCTCGGGCGCGACGTGCTGCTGGATGAAAATCGGCATCACGTTGAAGATCTGGTAAAACGACGTCGACTGGAACACCGTAATGATCATGACAATGATCAGCGCAGCGACGATGCGCCGCTCGGCCGCGCCGAGTCGAACGCCTTCGAAGGTCTGTCGCTCGACACGCGCCGGCAGATGGCGATAGCCGGACAGGTAAGTTGCGAGGCCGAGCAGCATGAAGAGCGCGGCAATACCGAAGCCGTAGTGCCAGCCGTAGACCTGGGCGAGGAGTCCGCAGACCAGCGGTCCAACAACGGCGCCGACATTGATCGCCGTGCTGAAGATGATGAATGCGCGCGTCCGGCGCGCTTCGTCTTCGCGCGGATAAAGCGCGCCGACCTGGGCCGAGATATTGCCCTTGAGAAAACCCGAGCCGATCACCAGCAGCAGCAACGCGACTAGGAACGACTCGTCGAACGTCATGGCGAGATGACCGGCGCTCATCGACAGCGCGCCGATCACGACGGCGTTGCGCTGTCCGATCCAGCGGTCGGCGATGATGCCGCCGAGGAGTGGCGTGAAGTACACGAATCCGGAATACAGACCAAAAATCTGCGAGGCGAGTGCTTGCGTCGACAGCGGCCCGACCAGCGATTCGATCGCGGCACGGAATCCGGAAAATCCCGCGATGTGCTCGACATGCCCGGGCAGCAACAGCTGGTTCACCATGAACAGGGCGAGCAGCGCGGTCATTCCATAGTACGAGAATCGCTCCCACGCTTCGGTAAAGGCCAGGTAGAAAAGGCCTCTGGGATGACCGGTGACGATCTTGTCGCCGTCGCGCACCGGAACTGCTTCGATAGTCTTCAGGCTAATCCCCAATTGGCGTTGAACCCCAACGACCCGCCTCTCCCGCCGGCGGGAGAGGCCGCCGCGCGTCGCGCGGCGGGTGAGCGTGGCGGTTGGTCGAGCGATTCCACGTCGGATGTACCACCCTCATCTGACCGCCATGGATGGCGGCAATGCCGAAAATGCAGCAGCATTTTTCGGCCGTCGCTTCGCGCCACCTTCTCCCGCCAGCGGGAGAAGGATTCGTGCGGCGCTGGCCGAGACTCGACGCTAATCGGGCCACCGTCACCCTAGTCCTTCTTCCGGCCGAGGATGGTCTCGTCGCGCAGCGCTTTGAGATCGACTGCGCAGACGAAACGGTCGGCCTTCGGTGTGGAGTCTTCGATGGCCTTGCGGACCGACGATCCAACTTGCGCTTGCAGCTCGGGCCACAGGCAGGCCATGCTGGCACTGCTCAGCACCGGTCCCCAGTTGTAACCGAGCCGCGCCATCGCGTCCGCAGGAAGCAGGCCTTGTTCGACCTGAAGAAGGATCGTCTCGAACATGCGCAGGTCGGCTGTGTATATTCGCTGCACGCTTTCCCAGTCGGCCAGCGTCCATTTCTGCACCGCCTCGGGGTAGTCGGACTCGGTCACCAATCGATTCAGTCGCGCGTCGAACGATCGGTGAAATTCCGAGGTCGCGATGCCGATCGCCGCGTAGGCCGCGGCGCGCGCCTGCACGTTGCTTTCACGTATCTGCATGCCGACAAAAGCCATCGAGCCGATCACGCCGACGACCGCAAGAGTCTCACGAACCGTCTTGCTCAGCATGCGCACCCCCTTTGAGTTTGCCGCAGTCCGTGCCTCAGGGATGCAGAACGACGATGCCCTGCACACCTGAGCGCCGAGCGACCGCGCGTCGACGAATGGTTGCTCGTCCGACGTGCTTGCGCAACAGGTTCCGGCGAATGAGCGGGCGATTCCGGCAGTGCGCCGCGCAATTCCAGCGTTCGCGCTGTTGCTTACGGGTTAGTCAGGGATCGCCACGCATTGCCGGTTTTGCGGCTTTCGGGCAAGCTGTGCGGCCTGCCCGGACCCTTCTTGAAGGCGCAACCCCGACGTGCTCGATCTTCGCCCTGGCCTGCCCCTGCAATTCCTCGCGCTGCCGCTGGTCCTGGCACTCGCTCCGATCGCAAGCGTGCTTGCCGCCGATGCCACTGCCGGCGCGGGCGCTGTGGTCGAGGCAGGGCCGATCTGCCCGGTCGGCGTGCTGCGTTGTCCGAAGCCGAAGGATCCTTACCGCACCTGCAAGCGCAACGACCTGCTCGATTTCTTCACACCGGGACTGCCGCCGGCCGGCGACCGTTCGCAGGCGCCGACCGATCTCGTTGCGCGCAAGGTCATGCAACCCGATCGCACGCACGAACAACTCGAGGGCGACGTCGAGTTGCGCAAGCTCGATGCTTTGCTGAAAGCCGATTTCCTGACCTACGACACCGAGACGACCGACTACACCGCTACCGGCAACGTGCGCTTTCAGGATCACTCTACTCTTCTCGCGGCGGACAATGCGCACGGCACCGGCACGCCGAACACGACCTACCTCGATAACACCCGCTACCAGTTCCTCGAACAGCGCGGCAACGGCGTCGCGGCGAAGTTCAACCAGACCGACCCGGACCATCAGCAGGCGTTCGACGCAACCTACTCGACTTGCGATCCGAGCGACCGCCAGTGGGAAATCCACGCGAACGAACTCGACATGGATCACGTCGAGAACGAAGGCTACGCGCATGGCGCCACGCTGCGCTATGCCGGCGTGCCGTTCTTCTGGCTGCCGTACATGAAGTTTCCGCTCGACAACGAGCGCGAGTCCGGCTTCCTGTTGCCGAAACTCGGCTACAGCGACCGGCGCGGCTTTGTCTTCGGCATTCCGTACTACTTCAATCTCGCGCCGAACTACGACGCCACGCTGGAGCCGCGCGTGATGACCGAGCGCGGCGCGATGCTCGCCGGGCAGTTTCGTTTCCTGTCCGCGTCGAGCAGGTTCGAGTTGGATTTCAATTACGTGCCTCATGACAAGGAAGCCGCCAGCGAATTCACCGACTACGTCGCGACGAAGCCGCCGGGCACCTACGTGCCGGAGATTCCAGGCCAACGCGACTTCCTGCACGTGCTCGGCTCGACCGCGTTCTCCCCGAACTGGGGCGTGTCGGTCAACATCAACCACGTATCCGACCAGTTCTACCTGACCGATTACGGCAACAGCTTCATTACGACCGCGACGAGCCTCCTGCCGTCGAGCGCTTACCTGAACGGACACGGCGACTGGTGGAGCGCGAGCTTCGGCGGCGACTCCTGGCAAGTGACCGATCCGTCGCTGTCGCCAGGCGTCGAGCCGTACCGGCGCCTGCCGCGCGCCACGTTCCAGGGCGAGCATGCGTTGCTCGGCGGACTCGACGCCGGCATCAACGTCGAATATGCAAACTTCCAGAAGAACAATGCGGTAACCGGCGGCCGCGTCGACGCCTATCCGTACCTTGCGTTCCCGATCGAAACCGCCGCGTATTTCATCCGTCCCGAACTCGGCGTGCGCTACACCAGCTACGATCTGAATCACCTCGAAGACTACGTGACCACGCAGCCGTTCGCGCAGCCGCTGACGAACTCTTCGCCGACGCGCAGCACAACGATCTTCAATCTCGATGCCGGCCTGACATTCGAACGCACGGCGCAATATTTCGGCAACGAGTACACGCAGACCCTGGAACCGCGCCTGTACTACCTGTACGTTCCGTACCGCAACCAGAACGACCTGCCGATCCTCGACACGCAGTTGCCGAC
>DASSGP010000420.1:0-14740 GCA_035693405.1 Rudaea sp.
ACATGCACGCTGATGCTGAAGCTGACCTCGGGCGGCGCGCTCGATACGGCCTTCGCGCCCGATCACAGCGGCAGTTTCTGTTTCGATTTCGCTGCCAACACGAACAACTACACCTGGTTTCGCCACAATGAAGGCTTCGTCGTCGGCGCCAACGATTCGCTGTACCTGACGACGCCGTATACAAACCTGTCGCATGGCGCCGTTGCTCACTTCGACAGCGACGGTTTGCTGATCGGAAGCTACGGCATCAACGGCATTGCTTCGCTGCCCGACGCTGTCGTCGCGACGCGCCTCCAGCTGACCGGCGACAACCTGATACTGACAATGGGCGGCATCAACAACGCCGCGTCGATTGCCGTCGTGCGGCTCGAAGACACGGGCCAGATCGACAACACCTACGGCAGCAGCGGTGTGATCGCTTTCGACGCGCAGCCCGGCGGTTTGGTATCGCCGTCGGAAGCGCTGCTCGATGCGCAACAACGCCTCGTGATCGCAGACAACGACGACGAGAGCGGCGTCGGCCTAGTTCCCTGGCGCTTTGCGCGCGTCGCGACTGACGGAAATCTCGATGAGGCATTCAATGGCAGCGGGCAACAACCCGGCATTCCGGGTTTCGCCACGCCAGCACTCGGCGCGACCAACTATTTCAACGGCCTCCAGGTGGCGCTGCCACTGGTCGACGGGCATATCCTCGGCATCGGCGACGCCGGCTACCTCGCCGACGCCGACGGCGAAAACAATCTCGCGCTCGTACGGCTGGCGGGCAACGCCTCGTTCGACGCGAGCTTCGGCGACTCGTCGCATCCGGGCTGGGCGTCGCTGAACATCGGCGGTGGCGCCAACGGATTCACGCGCGTGCGCGCCACGGCGTCCGATGCGAGCGGCCGGGTGTTCATTGCGATCGAAGCGGGCGACGGCAACCTGCATGGCTGCGCCGGCATCCTGCGCCTGATTCCGGACCGGCTGTTCGACGATCGCTTCGACGCCCCGTCATCAACGCCATCCTGTCCGCAGTGACACGCAGCAAGTGGTCACGGCACGCAACAACCAGAGGGGAGATCGCACATGAAATACTGGAGATCGCTGTTGCTGGTAGCTGCGTCGGCGGGAACATATGGCAGCGCACTCGCCGCCACCAACGGACTCGATGGCAGCTTCGGGAGCGGCGGTATCGCTCTGCTCGGCCCAACGCCTTCGAGCGCGCTGAAATTCAACCTCATTCGCGCAATCTCCGCGGACGACCAAGGTCGAGTCTTGATAGGAGGTATTTTTTTCGACACATCAGACCCAAGCGGAGCACACGATCTGGCGGCTGTTGGCCGCCTTCTCTCGAGCGGAAACTGGGACGTATCGTTCGGCGATCACGGCATCTATGTCCTTCCATACGGAGCAACTGCAGCCCCCTATGGTGGCTCGATCGACAACATCGCGGCACTGCCTGGTGGCGAATTGCTGTTGTCGGGAACGAGTTTCCAACAGTATTTCGGCCGGATCGGACCCAAGAACAGCTGCATCCTCTTGGTAAAACTGACGGCAACGGGCGCGCTTGACCCGACCTTCGCGACCGATCATAGCGGCACCGAATGCTTCGACTTCGCACCGCAGGGCGACGTCTGGATTCAATACCACCCGAACACGATCGCTGCACGGGCGGATGGAAGCTTCTATGCATCGACGTTCTCTACAAACCTTTTCGTCGATCCATCGACAATACTCGGTGCAGTCGCGCGCTTCGATGCGTTCGGTGTGCTCGATCCCGGATTTGGCAACGGCGGCATCGTGGAGTCTGAGATTTCGTTTTTCCAGCTGAATCTGATGCCGAGTGGGGAACTGCTCGGGGCAGAAGCGGCTTCGCAAGTTGGCGCTACGATGATCACCCAAACGGGCGCTCTTGATCTCAATTACGGCACCGAAGGCGTTGCCTTCTTTAACCCGCAACAAGGCCAGCCCGGGAGCCAACCAGCAACCATTCGCATCGACCCGCAGCAACGGCTGGTCGCTGGCATGAATTTCTTCAATGCCGGAACAGGATACTCGTACGGCCTGGTGCGCCTCGATGCGCTCGGACAACCCGACGCGACGTTCAACGGCAGCAGCCAGCAACCGGGCGCTCCCGGCGTGGCAATGCCATATGTCTCGGGTGACGGCGACAACGATTTTCTCATCGACGTCGAACCCCTCTCGGATGGTCATATCCTGGTCGTCGGAGGCTCGGGCTTCGCCGCGGGCGGTGACGGGGTCAGCAATGTTGCCTTTCTGCGCCTCAATTCTGATTCGAGTTACGACACCAGCTTTGGTGACACTGCGCACCCTGGATGGTCATCCATCAATATCGGTGGGGCCGCCGACTCCGTGGCGTACACGCAAGCGGCCTCGCTCGATACGTCGAGCAGGGTGATCACCGGCATCAATGTCACGGATGCCAACGGTCATTACTGCGCTGCCGTCCTCCGCATCGTGCCGGACCGCCTGCTCGAAGCGAGATTCGATATGCCCCCCGCGATGCCAACCTGCCCGCAATAGCCTGCTCTCGAGAGAGCTGATTCTATTTCGTGGAGGTCTTCGAGCAGGTCACCGCACTGTTGCAGCACACGGAACTCGATCGATAGCTCGCCGGCACGCCGCTGCTGACGCACTACATCGAGGGCAAGTTCTGGTCGCGATCCTTGCTGCGCAGGCGATTTCGCATGTCTCTGCACTGATCGGAGAGACGGTGGCGGCGCGAGCCGGACAGAAAGCCGACTGAAAGCGCTGGCACTCGCTGTTCAGCGGCGCCAATCGTCGCATCCGCTCCCTGACGCAATGGCCCAATGGTCCAACTCGCCATGGACCCGCGCGATGGCCTATGCTCGGGTTCGACGCCGCCCATGCAGCCTTAGCCGTAAATGCTCTTCCGCGCCATGCCAGCCGCCGTTCGCCGCTTGTCCGGATTCGCGCGGCGGGTTTCGGTATGGACGTCCGTACTCCTGATTCCCCAGGTGCTGCTGGCCGGCACCCTCAGCGTTCAGATCGATGGCGTCGACGACTCGTTGAAGCCGGCGGTAACCGCCGCGGCCGAAATCATGCAGTACGACAAGCGCGACGTCAGCGCCGCGCAGGCGCGCCGGCTCTATGACCGCGCGCCGGAGCAGATCGCCAAGTCGCTCGAGGCCTACGGCTACTACAACGCCACTGCCGATGGCGAGCTGAAGGAGGCGCCGCCGGGTTTTGTCGCCGTGCTGCACGTCCATCCCGGCGAGCCGACGACGGTGGCCACGTTCAAGATCGACGTGCCCGATCCGGCGCGCGACGAAAAGCCGGTGGCCAAGGCGCTCGCCGAGTTCACGCCGCGCCAGGGCCAGCGCTTCGATCATGGCGCGTACGAGAAGAGCAAAGCCGCCGTGCAAGCCGCGCTCGTGGCCACGGGCTATCTCGACGCCAGCCTGGCGACGCGGCGCGTGGAAGTGTCGCGCAGCGCCAATCGGGCGACCATCGAACTCCAATGGTCGACCGGCGTGCGTTATCGCTACGGCAAGACGACATTTTCCGGAGACCAGTTCGCCGAGGGAATGCTCGACCGCTATGTGCCGTGGCATGAAGGCGACTTCTACGCCCAGCTGCAGCTGCTCAAACTGCAGCAGCGGCTGATCGACGCGGACTACTTCGGCATCATCGATGTGCAGCCGGATCTCGAAAACGCGCACGATGGCGTCATACCGATCGCGGTCAAACTCGCGCCGGCAAAGCGCACGGTCTATACCGCCGGCGTGTTCATCGACACAGACATCGGCTTCGGCGTCAAGGGCAGCGTGCGGCGGCGCTGGGTCAACGACCTCGGCCACAAGGCGAAGGTCGAAGCCGAGATCGCGCAGCGCCTGAAATCGATCGCCGCGACCTACTCGATTCCGTTGCCGGGCGAGAACAACCGCAGCCTGAACTTCGGCATCGGCTACCTCGACGAGAATACCAAGACGACGACGCAGAACACCGCTTCGGTCGTGGCCAACGAAACGCGGCAATGGCTCGACTTCACGCGCACACTCGGCCTGCATCTGGTCACCGGCGATTTCACGATCGTCGATCCGAACGGCAACAAGGCGCTGGAGCAGAAAGGCCATTCGACCCTGCTCTATCCCGAAATCGTGCTCGAAAAGAAGCGTGCCGACGATCCGCTGTTCGTGCGCGACGGCTACGCGATCACGGTCGCGGCGCGCGCCAGCCCAGGTTTGTTGTCGGACACGCATTTCGCCCAGGTGCGCGGCGACGCGAAGTGGATACGCGCCTTCGGCGACAGCCAGCGCCTGATCGTGCGCGGCTCGCTCGGCGCGATGGAAGTCGGCAACTTCGACGAACTGACGCCGGACCTGCGCTTCTTCGCCGGCGGCGACCGTTCGATCCGCGGCTACGCATTCCAGACGATCGGCCCGCAGACTCCGCAAGGCCTGGTCATCGGCGGCGAGGATCTGGTCGTCGCCAGCGCCGAATACGAGTACTACTTCAAGCCGAACTGGGGCATCGCCACGTTCATCGATACCGGCGATGCATTCACCGGGTTCTCCAACTTCAAGACGCGCATCGGGACTGGCGTTGGCCTGCGCTGGCGCTCGCCGGTCGGCATGGTGCGGGCCGATATCGGCGTGCCGGTTAACGATCCCTACGGGAAGACCGGCGTACAGTTGCATCTGGTCATCGGGCCTGACCTATGAAGCCGAAACGTAGGGTGGGCCTTAGCCCACCGACCAACAATGGTGGGCCAAGGCCCACCCTACACGGCGGCGGCGCGTGTGTGAGGCAATCGGCATGAGAAAGTGGCTCAAGCGCATCGGCATCGCCCTGCTCGTGCTCGTTTTCCTCGGCACCGCGTTTTCGTTGTGGCTGCAGTACACGCAATCCGGCGCGCGCTTCGCGTTGGCGCGCGTGCAGGGTGCGATGGAAGGCAAGCTGGCGATCGCCGACGTCGGCGGCACGCTGTCCGGTCCGCTCGTATTGACCGGCGTGCGCTACCGCGACCCGAAGTCCGGCGTCGACGCGAAGATCGGCACGGTGAAAGTGCAGTTCGCCCTGAGCAGGCTGCTCGGCAGAGTGCTGCAATTCGAGAACGTCGATATCGACAACGTCGACATCGCCCTGACGACGATCCCGCCGCCGGCGGTTCCGCCACCGCCGACGCCGCTGCAGCAAATGCTCACGCCGCCGCTGTCGATCATCCTCGACCGCATGCAGCTCGGTCACACCCGGATTGCGCTCGATACCACGCCGTTGTTCGCGCTCGACAGCCTCGAACTGTCCGCCAGCTGGACCAACGCCGGCCTGGCCGTGCGCCAGTTCGCGTTGCGCACTCCGGAAGGCCGCGTCGACCTCAACGGCGCGCTCACCTCGTACACGGACTACAGCGGCAAGGCAAAAGCCGACCTCGACTGGAAGGTCTCGCAGTATCGCGTCGCCGGCAGCCTGGATTTCACCAACGACGGACGCCAGTCGACATTCGCACTGACGCTGACGCAGCCGTTCCCGGCAACCGTCAGCGGCACGCTGATGCCCGCCGTGGCGGCGTTGCCGTGGACACTCGCGCTCGACGTGCCGGCATTCGACCCGGCGACGATCGCGCAGGGCGGCGCGCTCAAGTCGCTCGCGCTGAATCTGCGCGGCAGCGGCGATCGCAATGGCGGATCGCTCAGCGGCAATGTCGATGCGAACGCGCATCGTGTCCTGCTCGATCCGCTGAAGTTTGCCCTTGCCGGCCAGAGCCTCACGATCGAAAACCTGCACCTGCGCTCGCCGGAAGCGGCCGGGACGCTGACGGCAAAAGGCAAGCTGCAACTCGATGCCAAGCCGCTCGGCGGCGAGGTGCAATTGTCCTGGGACGGCGTCGAACTGCCGGCCGATCTCGTTGGCCAGGCGCTGGCAACGCACGGCACCGTCGATGCCAGCGGCACGGCCCAGCAGT
Organism: Rudaea sp.; assembly: GCA_035693405.1. Classification (GTDB taxonomy): domain Bacteria; phylum Pseudomonadota; class Gammaproteobacteria; order Xanthomonadales; family Rhodanobacteraceae; genus Rudaea. Next base: position 5,927 of record DASSGP010000420.1, read on the forward strand.
TCGCGGCGCAGGGCGACCTTGCGCTGGGCCCGCCGGGCAAGCTGGCGAACATCGCGCTCAAGCTCGACGGCACGCCGGAAAAGATCGCCCTGCGCCAACTCGAACTGAAGCAGCCGCAGGGCAGTCTGGGTGCCAGCGGCGAGATCGTGCTGCAGCCGCAGGTCGGCTGGAAGCTCGACGCCAAGGCCGACCGCTTCGATCCGGGCGCGCTGGCCGCGCAATGGCCCGGCTCGCTGTCGTTTGCCCTGTCCACGAGTGGAAAAGTGGAAAAAGACGGGGCGCGCGGCACGCTGCGGCTCGACAAGCTGAGCGGTACGCTGCGCAAGCGCCCGCTGGGCGGCGACGGCGAAATTGCCTTCACGCCACCGCTTAGCGTTGACGGCAGTTTGAATCTGTCCTCGGGCAACAGCCACGTGGCGCTGCGCGGCAAAGGCGGCGCGCAAACCGACGCGAGCATCAATCTCGCCATCACCAGCCTCGGCGACTGGCTGCCGCAGGCGGGCGGAAGCGTGCAGGGCGACGTTTCGGTCAAGGGTGCGTGGCCCAAGCTGACCGTTGGCGCAACCATCCACGGCGCCAAGATCGCGTACGCCGATTCGCACATCGACACCTTCGACCTCGACGTGCAGGCGCACGACGTCGCCGCCGCACCCGGCGGCGCTGTTGCGCTGAAGGCCACGCGCGTTTCCTCGGCCGGATACCTTTTCGACACGCTGAGCCTCGATGCCGACGGCGATCAGGGCAAGCATTCCGTCAAGCTCGCCGCGCACGGAACGCCGCTGACGCTCGCACTTGCCGTCGACGGCACGCTGACGACCAAGCCGAACCAGGCGCCAGCCTGGCGCGGCACGGTCGATGCGTTGGATGTGCAGATCAAGGACCAGCACGAGTGGCAGCTGACGGCGCCGGCAAGCGCAAGCTTTGCCGCCGGTGCATTCACGCTCGGCGAGTTGTGCCTGCACGCCGAAGCGCCGAGCATCTGCGTGTCGGCGACGACTCGCGCCGACGGCAGCCTGCAGTCGAAATATACTTTGCAGCATCTGCCGCTCGGCGTTGTCGCGCGCCTGGCCGCGCCTGATCTGCCGCTGCGCGTGACCGGCGACATCGACGGCAGCGGCGACCTTTCGCGCGGCGCCGACGGCACGCTGAACGGTCACGCCAGCCTGGCGTCCGCGAGCGGTTCGATCGCCTACCCCGACGACGCGGCGCAACCGTTGCTCGCCTACCAGTCATTCGCCGTCGATGCAGCCTTGTCGCCGCAGCAGAGCACCGTGACAGTGAAGGCCGACCTCAACGATGCTGGCAAGCTCGACGGCCATGTCACGCTCGGCCCCAACGGCACGAACGGCATGCCGCTCGCCGGCGAGATCAACGCCCATCTGGCCAACCTGCGCTTCGTCGATCTGCTGACGACCAGCCTGTCGTCGACGCAGGGCAAGGTCGACGGCCGCTTCGGGCTCGCCGGAACGACGTCTGCGCCGAATATCTCGGGCCAGCTCGCATTGACCGAATTCGCAACCGAAGTGCCGGCTGCCGGCATCAAGCTGCGCGACGGCACGATCAGCGTGCACTCGCGCGACGGCCAGACGTTCGATGTCGACGGTTCGATTGCCTCGGGCGATGGCAAGCTCAAATTGTCGGGCAGCGTCGGCATCGGCGCCCACGTCCCGCTGTCGCTCAAGATCGATGGCGAGAATTTCCTTGCCGCCGACATCCCCGGCGCGCAGGTGCGCATTTCGCCGGCATTGACACTGCATCGGGACGAAAAGCGCTTTGCGCTGGAAGGCGACGTCACGATCCCGCGCGCGGACATCGACGTGAGCAAACTGCCGGGCGGCGGCGCCACGAAGGTATCGCCGGATGTCGTGATCACCGACGAACACGCCGTGCCTGCGCCGACCACGCTGCCGCTTGACGCCGTTGTGACCGTCAAGTTCGGCGCCGGCGAGAAATTGTCGATGGACCTGCGCCAGGGACGCGAAGTGCACCTCGTCGGCTTCGGCATGAACGGTTATCTCGGCGGCCAGATCACGGTGCAGGATCATCCCGGCAAGGCCACCTCGGCGCGCGGTCAGATCGAAGTCAACGGCACTTACAAAGCCTACGGGCAGGATCTGACGATCGAACAGGGCCGCCTGCTGTTCGCCAGCACGCCGGTCGAGAATCCGGGCCTCGATATCCGCGCAACGCGCGCCTTTCCCGACCAGAACGTCACCGTCGGCCTGCAGGTGCGCGGCACCGCGGCAGCGCCCGTACTCAGCGTGTTTTCGACGCCCGCGATGGAACAGTCCGACGCATTGTCCTATCTGGTCGCAGGCAAACCGCTGTCACAACTGCAGGGCGGCGAAGGCAACGCGGTCAGCAGCGCCGCCCGCGCGCTCGGCACCGCCGGAGGCGACCTGCTGGCCAAGAGCATCGGCGCGAAGATGGGGGTCGACGACGTCGGCGTGGCCGACAGCGCGGCCGTCGGCGGCGCAGCGCTCACCGTCGGCAAGTATCTTTCTCCACGTTTATACATCGGCTACGGTGTGGGGCTGTTCACGCCCGGAGAGGTCGTCACGGTGCGTTACCGGCTCACGCATCAGTTCGATGCCGAGGTGCAGAACGGCACGCTGTCGAGCCGGGCTGGCATCAATTACAAGATAGAAAAATAGCATCGGCGGGAGATACGCTTCCCCCCGCGCGTCATTCCGGCGGAGCGAGTGTCCCACAACACCATCCCCACCCAACCCTCCCCTTGAAGGGGAGGGCTAAAGTGCTGCACGCCGCGAAGTGCGGGCGCAGACGCCCAGGTCTACAGGTGCAATCCCGCCACCGTCAGAAGCGTGTAAAGCGCCAGAACGAGGCATGCGAAGCCGAGGCCGACCTTGTACGGTCCGAGCTTGCCGGCGAGGTCGCTCATCGAGTTCGTGAAGCCGTTGCTGCCGAACAGCGAGCGCAACGTCGGCAACGCGAGGATCAGCGACAGCGACAGGATGACCAGCGCAACGGCGAGTGCGATCAGCATCGTTCCAGGCGCAAAGCTGAAAATGCCGAGCGCGGAGATCCAGCGCAGCAACAACACGATGCCCCAGATCAGGCCGACCAGACCGATCCAGCCCGCGACTCCCTCGAGCGGGCCGAGCTGGCCAGCGATCTTCGGCTGACGGCCTTTCAGCCATGACGCAATGCCAAGAACACCGAGCAGAATAAGCAGAATCAGATCAAGTAACCACATGTTCAACCCTCCCCGTTTGAAAAATGTCGAGCACGATTATTGTTTTGGCGCCGGCCTGATGACTCCCGCGCGAGCCCAGTGTACATGGGACGAATCCTTTTTCTCGCGTGCCTAACGTCCTGCCGCGTGCGCTGCGAACAGCTGCTTGAGCGGCCCGATTCTGTCGACCACGGTCAGGGCCACTCCGCGCAGCGCGGCGAGCGGCATCGCCTCGCTCGCAAACACGCGCTGGATCGCGTCGAACGCGTGCGCCGAGAGTGCGTTGTCGCTGCGCCGCCGGCGCTCGAACTGACGCAACGCCGTGCTGCCGGCAAAATCCCGCTTCGCGTCGCGTGCTTCGACCAGCACGCGCGCAAGCTCAATCGCGTCGCGCAGTCCCAGGTTCACGCCTTGACCCGCGAGCGGATGCACGACATGCGCGGCGTCGCCGATCAGGGTGAAGCGCGGCGCGAGATAACGTTCGGCCAGCCTCAGCCGCAACGGAAACGCCGCGCGAGCGGTCGTGGCTCGAATTACCCCGAGGCGAAAATCGAAGCTCGCGCCGAGTTCGGTGCAGAACGCGCCCTCGTCGAGCGCAAGCAGGCGCGAGGCCTCAGCCTCTGGTACCGACCAAACAATCGACGAGCGGCCATCGGACAAGGGCAGGAACGCGAGCGTCGCGCCGGGCAGGAAACGCTGCCAGGCGGTGTCTTCGTGCGGCCGCTCGGTCGCGACATGCGCCACGATCGCGCGCTGCCGGTAGTCGCGGTCGCGTGTTTCGATCCCGGCCATCTTGCGCAGGGCCGAGTCGCCACCGTCGGCAGCAACGACGAGGCGGGCAGCGATGCGGCTGTCGTCCCCGAGCACCAGCGTGTGCCGTTCGTCATCGACCTCGGTCGCGGTGACCTGCGCGGGACAACGCAAAGTGATGTGTGGATCGGCTTCCAGTGCGCGCCACAACGTGTGCTGGATCAGGCGGTTCTCGACGATATGACCGAGTGCGGCGATGCCCTGATCGGCGGCATCGAACCGCAGCTGCCCGGGCGCCAGGGCGTCCCAGACCTGCATGTGCCGGTAGGGACAGGCACGTGCGGCAGCAATGGACGTCCAGACGTCCAGACGTCCAAACAAATCGACCGACGAGGGCGCCAGCGCGACGACACGCAAATCGACGTCGTCCTCGGCGTGCCATGGCGACGGCGGCCGCGGCTCGACCACGACGACGTCGAAACTCGCGCGCGAAAGGCTGAGCGCCAGCGCGGCACCGACCATGCCGGCACCGACGATGGCCACATCGTGACCGATGCGCCGATTCATCGCCGCGCCCTCGCGACAGCGCTCGCCAATGACTGCTCCGCGCCGCCCAGCGCCAGCTGCGGCACGTGCCCGCGGAATCCCATGCCGCGATGGACCAGCGCGGCCTGCAGTGCAGGTACGCGATCCAGAGCGATGAGGCCGAGCGAACGCAGCAGCTTCAGCGGAGCCGCATCGTTCGCGGTCATGCGCACGAGCCCGTCGCTCATCGCGATGGTGCCGTCGCGGTCTTCGCGCCGGCGCCGGGCATATTCGTCGAGCAGATCGGCCGCGCCCGGATCGCCGGCCACACTTGAACGCTCGATCAGCAATTCCGACAGCGTCAACGCATCGCGCAGTCCGAGATTGAATCCCTGCGCGCCGATCGGATGCAGGGTCTGGGCGGCATTGCCGACCAGTACGGCGCGCGGCGCAGTCGGGCGCATCGCTTGCACGCGCTGCAGCGGGTACGACACGCGCCGGCCGGGCCGCGTGAGCCGTCCGAGGCGCCAGCCGAAGCGTTCGTGCAGCAGGGCAAGGAAGCCGTCATCGTCCAGCGCCGCCACGCGTGATGCGTCACTGCCGGGTACCGTCAGCACGACTCCGGCCCGGCGGTCGGCCAGCGGCAGCAACGCGACCGGGCCCGATGCAGTGAAGCGTTCGTAAGCGCAGCCATCCAGCTGACGTTGTGGCGTCACCGTCGTCACGAACGCAGTTTGCGCATAATCCACATTGGTGGTTTCTATACCCAGCGCGGATCGCACGAACGATCCGGTGCCGTCGGCGCCGACGAGCAGCCGCGTGGAAACGACGCGTTCGCCGGCGTCGCCCGCAATGCGGGCTTCAACGGTGTCGGCGCCCAGCTGGATCCCCGTCAGCGTCGCCGGCGCATAGCGCACGAGCGTCGCGCACGCATCGAGCCGGGCGAGCAGGCCGTTGCCGAGCTCGCGCGCCGGCAATACGGCGCCGAAAGCCTCGACGCCATGGTTCGACGCCTCGAATCGCGCGGCGCCAAACTCGCCCTGACGGCTGACGTGGATGCGCCGGATCGGCGTTGCCCGCCCGGACACATGCGCCCACACGCCGAGCGCCGTCAACGCGTTCACGGTCGCCCGCGCCAGGGCGAGGTTGCGTTCGTCATAGCTGGGCTGATGATTCGCCTGCGCCGGCACCGCCTCGGCGAGGGCAACGCGCAGACCTGCGCCGTCGAGCGCGATCGCCAGACTTGCGCCGACCAGGCCGCCGCCGATGATGAGGACGTCGTGGGTGGGACTCATGGCGGCAATGATACTGCCGCAGCGCGCAGGACGCGGAGAGTTTCGGTAGAGCGTCGAAGTCGAAGGGTTCGCGAGGCCGCTTCGACTTCGCTTGCTGGCGCAAGCTACGCTCAGCGCGAACGGGTCCCGAGAAATGCGACCTGACCTTGCCGCGGCGAATAGAGGAAGAGCCGTTCGCCCTGAGCGTAGGCGCGCAGCGCCGAAGTCGAAGGGTTTGGCGAGGTCGCTTCGACTCGCTTGCTGGCGCAAGCCACGCTCAGCGCGAACGGTTCCGGGGAACATTCAACCACGCAGCCACGGTAGCGGATCCCCATTGTTGACCCTTGACTCTTGACCTTGAGCTTGACCTTCGACCTTGGCCACTGACCTTCGACCAGCAGTCGGCCCGGAAAATGCTAGGCTTCCTGCGCCCGCAATAGTGAACACCCCATGGATCTGATTCTCGTCCGCCACGGCGATGTCGACGCGCCGCCCGGTCTGTGCCTCGGACAGACCGACGCGCCGCTATCGGCGTCGGGCTTCGCGGCCATGCAGCAGCTGGCCGCAACCTGGGTCGAGGCGCCGCCGCGTTTTCTGTTTTCCAGCGACCTTAAACGCGCGCAACAGGCAGCGGCGATCTTTGCGGCGCGCTTTGCGATCGAACCGCTGAGCGACGCACGCCTGCGCGAGGTCGATCTCGGCGCCTGGGATGGGCGGCGCTGGGAAGAGATCATGCGCAGCGACAGCGCCCGCTACGAACACTGGGCCAGCAACTGGGTCATCCAGGAAGCACCCGGCGGCGAGAGCTTCGCCGACTTGATCCGCCGCACCGGGGCATGGCTGTCGTCGCTGCTCAGTTCCACGCGCGACGACGACATCGTGCTCGCCGTCGCCCATGCCGGTTCGATCCGGGCCTTGCTCTGCCATGCTCTCGGCCTGCCGCCGGCCCGCGCATTCGCGCTGCACATCGACCACGCCCATGCCGCCCGCGTGCGCTCCCGTGGCGGGCAGTTTGAAGTATGCTATGCGAACGCGTCGCGCTTCGAAGCGGACTGAAGCGCCTGATTTCCCTGGAGAGTTACACAATGCCGCATCGTCCACCCTCTTCCGCGCTCACGCCACGCACCATCGTGCTGGTCGGCATGATCGCCTTTGCCGTGGCCGTGCGCCTGCTGATCTTTTTCGTGCCCGGCGCGCTGCCCTACAATTTCACGCCGGTCGAAGCGATCGCGCTGTTCGGCGGCGCGTATTTCAGCGACCGTCGCCTGGCTTTCATCGTGCCGATCGCGGCGATGCTGCTGTCCGACGCGGTCATTGGCTTCCATCCGTTGATTCCGGTCATCTACGGCTGCTTCGCCGCAAGCGTCGTGCTCGGCTTCGGCCTGCGCGACAAGGTGTCCGTGCTGCGCGTCGCCGGCTACGGCGTCGCCGGTTCGCTGCTGTTCTTCGTCGTCGTCAGTTTCGTCGAATGGCTGATCGGCGATACCGACTATTGCCGCGCCGGCATCGTCTCGTGCTATGTCGCCGCACTGCCGTTCCTGAAGAACTGGCTGGCCGGCACGCTGGTGTGGAGCGCGATCCTGTTCGGCGGGTTCGAGTTGCTGAAGCAGCGCTGGTCGTCGATGAGCGTCGCGTCAGCGTAGCGATCGCCAGCCCGGGCGGAGCGCAAGGCCTAGCGCAAGATCAACACCATCCCCACCCAACCCTCCCCTTGAAGGGGAGGGCTGAAGCGGTCGCGCAGTTCACTTCACCTCGGCCCTCTCCCGCGTGTGGGAGAGGGGGGAAGCTCGAATGGGAAATCGACTCAGCAAGATCTATACGAAGACCGGCGACGACGGCACGACCGGGCTCGGCGACGGCACGCGTGTGGCGAAGGATTCAGCGCGCGTTGCCGCCTACGGTACGGTCGATGAGCTCAACAGCTCGATCGGCATCGTGCTCGCCCAGGAAATTCCCGCGCCGATTCGCGAGGCGCTGACGCAAATCCAGCACGACTTGTTCGACCTTGGCGGCGAGTTGTGCATTCCTGGCATGACGATGGTGCACGACGCGGACGTCGAGCGGCTCGAGCAGACGCTCGATGGCTTCAACGCCGACCTTCCGCCGCTCAAGGACTTCATCCTGCCCGGTGGCGGCATGGCGGCGGCCTGCTGTCATCTGGCGCGCACCGTGTGCCGGCGTGCCGAGCGCGAGGTCGTGACACTTTCGCGCAGCGAGACGGTGCGGCCCGAAGCCGTGCGCTATCTCAATCGCCTGTCCGATCTGTTGTTTGTCCTGTCGCGTGTATTGGCTCGCGCATCGGGCCACGGCGAAGTGTTGTGGCAGCACGAGCGGCGCAAGAAGCCGAAGGCATGACGCCGGCCCAGGCCGTGGCGTTTGTCGAACGTCACGGCGTCGTCTGCGAAGCTTCGCGCCGCAGCGGCATCCCTTCGCTCGTCGACGAGATCGCCGGAGAAGCCGTGCGCGGTAACTGGTGGTCGCATCCACGCAGCCGGGCCATCTTCGCCGCAACGCGCGCCGTGCGCGACTCTCCGGATGTTCTCGTGTGCCGCCTCGTCGACGGCAAGATCACGTTCGTCCATCGACAGCGATGGCCGGCATTGGTACGCGTCGCCGACCAGTTCGACCCCGCGCAACTCGCCCGCCTGCATGAAGTTCACAGCGCGAGCGGCAAACACGTCATCGAGAAGACGCCATTCCCGGACTGGGTGCCAGCGGATGTGCTCGCCGCTAGCAGAAAGCTCAGCAAACCGGACGCTCTCGCCCAGTTGCAAATCCTTTTCACTAAGGAACCGTGAGGCGCCAGGATCGCACTTGCGAACGGCCCACAAAGCGCCGATGCTCTTTTCATCGGATCGCCATGTCCGTCTCCCCCACCCCCTCGTTCCTCGTCCCTAGCCCCTAGCCCCTAGTCCCTGCTTTTCACACATGCTCCTCTACACCCACCCCGCCTGCCTCGCCCATGAACCCGGCCCCGGACACCCGGAGTCGCCGTCGCGGCTGCAGGCCGTGCTCGAAGCGCTCGATACCGATCGCTTCGCGGCACTCGATGCAATCGAGGCGCCGCGT
>DASSGP010000421.1:0-7050 GCA_035693405.1 Rudaea sp.
GCGCCCGCCAGTTCATCCAGGGCCTTCGGCGGCAGCTCCTCACAGCCGATCTCGATCAACAGCGGCTTCACTTCAGACATGCGCCGCCTCCGTGCCCTTCACGCCCGGAAAGCCGAGCTTCTCGCGCCGCGCGTAGTACGCCTCGGCAACGGCGCGCGCGATCGTGCGCACGCGCAGGATGTAGCGCTGGCGCTCGGTCACGCTGATTGCGCGGCGCGCGTCGAGCAGATTGAAACTGTGCGAGGCCTTGCAGACCTGGTCGTACGCGGGCAGCGGCAGGCCGAGCTCGATCAGCTTTTTCGCCTCGCCTTCGCAGACGTCGAACCAGTGCAGCAGTTCGGCGACGTTCGCGTGTTCGAAGTTGTAAGTGCTCTGCTCGACTTCATTCTGGTGGAATACGTCGCCGTAAGTCACGGTGCCGTGCGGCGCCTGGGTCCACACCAGGTCGAAGACATTGTCCACATTTTGCAAATACATCGTCAGGCGTTCGAGGCCGTAGGTGATCTCGCCGGTCACCGGCCTGCACTCGAGCCCGCCGGCCTGCTGGAAATAGGTGAACTGGGTGACTTCCATGCCGTTGAGCCAGACTTCCCAGCCCAGGCCCCAGGCGCCGAGCGTCGGCGATTCCCAGTTGTCCTCGACGAAGCGCAGGTCATGCACGAGCGGATCGATGCCAAGCGCCTTGAGCGAGCCGATATACAAATCCAGAATGTCGTCCGGATTCGGCTTGAGCACGACCTGGTACTGGTAGTAATGCTGCAAGCGGTTCGGGTTTTCGCCGTAGCGGCCGTCGCCCGGGCGCCGGCACGGCTGGACGTAGGCCGCGGCCCACGGCTCGGGGCCAAGCGCGCGCAGGAATGTCGCCGGATGAAACGTGCCGGCGCCGACCTCGGTGTCGAGCGGCTGCACGAGCACGCACCCTTGCTCCGCCCAGTAGCGGTTCAGGGTCTGGATCACTTCCTGGAATGTCGGACCTGGCATCGGATTAAGGGTTCGCCGCGCAAAGCGCGTTAGTATAGCGGCAGTCATCGAATCCAAGGCGCTTCTACATGGCCACCGTTCCACAGGTTCCGCCTCTGGCCGGAGTCAAATTCGCCGGGACGTCCGGCGCTGCCGCGACGCTGACGCTCGGCCTGCATCGCAAGCTCGACATCGAGTCGGTGCTGACAGCGCTGCGCAGCGACGGCATGATCAGCGATATCGACGCCGCGCGGGCGCGCGCCGACGCGCGCACCGCGCGCGTGAAGCTCGATTTGCATCCGCTGGCGTTGATCGCGAATCTCAAGGCGGTCAATCCCCAGGACGGCAAACCGCTCAGTCTCGAAGTTCTGACCCAGTGGTTGGCCGACAAGGCCGGGCTGCCGTACCTGAAGATCGATCCGATGAAGATCGATGTGGCCGCTGTGACCCAGGTCATCTCGCACGCGTACGCGCAGCGCTATCGCATCCTGCCGGTCGCGGTCACGCCGCTGCAGGTCGTGTTCGCGACCTGCGAACCGTTCGACGTGCGCTGGCTCGCCGACCTCGGTCACATCCTGCGCCGCGATCTGCAGCGCGTCGTCTGCAATCCGGTCGACCTGAACCGCTACCTCGTCGAGTTCTACGGCGTGCAGCGTTCGATCCAGAAGGCCAAGGACGCCAAGCTCGACACGAGCGACGGCCGCGGCATCCTGAACTTCGAACAGCTGCTCGAGCTCGGCAAGTCCGGCGACATCGGCGCCGACGACCGCCACGTCGTGCACATCGTCGACTGGCTGCTGCAGTACGCATTCGAGCAGCGCGCCTCGGACATCCACCTGGAGCCGCGCCGCGATACCAGCCCGATCCGCTTCCGCATCGACGGCATCATGCACAAGGTGTTCGAGTTGCCGACGCCGGTCATGATGGCCGTCACCGCGCGCGTGAAGATCCTCGGGCGCATGGATCTGGCGGAGAAACGCCGGCCGCAGGATGGGCGTATCAAGACGCGCTCGAGCGAAGGCCGCGAAGTCGAGCTGCGCCTGTCGACGATGCCGACCGCGTTCGGCGAAAAAGTCGTGATGCGCATTTTCGATCCGGACATCGTCGTCAAGGAATTCCGCCAGCTCGGCTTCTCCGGCGAGGAAGAAACGATCTGGCGCTCCTTGGTCGAGCGTCCGCACGGCATCGTGCTGGTCACCGGTCCGACCGGCTCGGGCAAGACGACGACGTTGTACTCGACGCTCAAGCACCTGGCCACGCCGGACATCAATGTTTGCACGGTCGAGGACCCGATCGAAATGGTTTCGCCCGAGCTGAACCAGATGCAGGTGCAGTCGGCAATCGATCTGGACTTCGCGACCGGCGTGCGCACGCTGCTGCGCCAGGATCCCGACATCATCATGATCGGCGAAATCCGCGACCTGCAAACGGCGCAGATGGCGATCCAGGCATCGCTCACGGGACACCTCGTGCTGTCGACCCTGCATACGAACGACGCGCCGTCGGCGATCACGCGCCTGCTCGATCTCGGCGCGCCGCACTATCTGATCCAGTCGACTCTGACCGGCGTCGTCGCGCAGCGACTCGTGCGGACGCTGTGCCCGCACTGCAAGGTCGAAGCGCCGCTCGACGCGCGCGCCTGGGTCGCGCTGGCGCATCACTGGGACCTGCCCGCGCCGGGTCGTGTCTTTGCGCCGAAAGGCTGCCTGGAATGCCGCAACACCGGGTTTCTCGGCCGCACCGGCATCTACGAGATGATGCGCATTTCGCCGCATCTGCGCCATCTGATCCAGCCGGCGGTCGACATGGAAAAGCTCGGCCAGGCGGCCCTGAGCGAGGGTATGCGCCCGTTGCGCATATCTGCCGCCGCGCAGGTTGCGCGCGGCATCACGACGATTGCCGAAGTGGTCGGAGTGTTGCCGCCGCTGGATGAGTAGGAGCGCGTAGGGTGGGCCTTGGCCCACCGTTTTGTTTTGGAGGACGAACGAGCGGTGGGCCAAGGCCCACCCTACCCCTCACGCTTCTCCACAAGTCCACAAAGCAAAAACGGCCCATCGGGCCGTTTCGCTGGATCCGCAACACGCAGGCTGCGGAGTGTTCGATAGTGTTCGCGCCAATGACTTTCTGGCTTTTACTTCTTGGCTTTGCGCGGACCGGCTTTGGCCGAGCTCAGATAGTTGTTGATCGCTTCGTTCGTGACGTCGTACAGCGGGCGACCGGCAACCGCAGCGGCGGCCTTCAGGCTATCGCGCATTTTCTTGGAAACGCGCAGGCTGGCGTCGCGGGTGTCTTCGTTCTTGGCCATGGGGGGTGACTCCTCGGGGTTGAGTGGACTGCTCGGGGTTGAGTGGATTAGTGGAATACTGCGGATAGTGCACTTGGCATTTTATGCCTTTTGCGCAAAAACACAAACCCGCCGAAAGCGCTTCACCGCGTTGCAGCAACGCGCTTATGCGCGCCGGCCGTCCGCCGCGTCGCCACCCGCCGGATGGACGAGAACGCGTGTCGCAACGACGCCCAGTTCGTACAGCAGGCACATCGGAACGGCGAGCATGATCATCGAGATGACATCCGGCGGCGCCAGGATCGCGGCAACGACGAACACGCCGAAGATCACATAGGGGCGGTTGCTCGACAGCTGCGCCGGCGTGACCCAGCCGAGCAGTGCGATGATCACGACGGCCACCGGGATCTCGAAGCACAGGCCGAAGGCGAGAAACAGCGTGAGTACGAAATCGAGATAGCGGCCGATGTCGGTCATCATCGACACGCCCTGCGGCGTGATGCCGAGCAGGAACGCGAATACGTTCGGCAGCACCAGGTAGTAGGCGAACGCGCAGCCGATGTAGAACAACGCCACGCTCGACACGAGCAACGGCATTGCAAGGCGCTTCTCGTGCCGGTACAGGCCCGGCGCGACGAAACGCCAGGCCTGGAACAGGACCACGGGCATCGCCAGGAACAAGGCGACGAAGAAGGCCAGACGCAGCGGCGTGAAGAACGGCGAGGCGACCTCGATCGCGACCATTTTCGCGTCGGCCGGAAGGCGGTTGATCAGCGGCTCGGCGACGAAGTGATAGAGCCGGTTCGCGAACGGCAGTAAAGCCAGGAGCACGACGAGCACAGCGGCGACCGCCTTGAGCAGACGCTCGCGCAGTTCGATCAGATGCGACAGGAAGGTCTGTTCGGTGCCTTCTTCCCGGTCTTCGCCGCCTTCAGTTTCGCTCATGGCTCACATCGTTGCCGGGCGTTGCGCCCGGCTCGGGCGGAGCGATTTCAGGTCGCGAGTCGATCTGCGGCGGCGGCGCGGTTGCGCGGCGCAGGTCCGCCGTCGGGTCGGCTGCCGCGGCGGTCTCGCGCATCGTGCGCTTGAGATCCTCGGCAGCCAGTTCGCGCTCGATGTCGGAGCGCACGCTTTGCCAGCTGTTGCGCGCCTTGCGCAACAGAGCGCCAGCGGTACGTGCGACGCGGGGCAGGCGTTCCGGGCCGAGCACGAGCAAGCCGACCACCGCGATCAGCCCGATCTCGCCCATTCCAATATCGAACATGGCGAACGCCTACGGCGTGTTTTCGCGCTTGCTTTCGCTGCCGGCCGCGGCCGGAGGTGCGTTCGGATCCGCCTTCAGTTGCGCCTGCGCGGACTGGTCGTCGTCCTGCAGACCCTTGCGGAAGCTCTTGATCGCCGAGGCGACGTCGCCGCCGATATTGCCGAGCTTCTTCGTGCCAAACAGCAACACCGCGATCAACAGGACGATCAGCCAATGACCTATGCCCCAAGTACCCATATTCCTGCTCCAGATTCGATTCGTTGGCGCCGCCTAAGCAACGTGACGATGCCGATGGCGATGCCTCAGTGCGCAGTGTACTCCTCCAACCGGTCGCGGAAGTCGACGACGGCGTTCGGCACGTTGGTGACGCCGCCGGCGAAGATCCGGCGCGGCGTCACGCCTTCGCCGTAGACAGCCAGGTTGGCGTCGTTGTCGATGGAAATGACCGAGCCGTCGAGCGCGGCGCCGGCGAACAGTCCGCGCGTGCGCGAGTAGGAATAAATTTCCGCCCGCAGTTGCGCGTCGGTCGCCGCGGTCGCGGTTCGGCCGACCGGGCCCGCCGCCGCGGAGGCGTCTGCGCCGAGCGTGAACTTGCCGTGCACGATCGAGTCGACGCCGCGTTCGGTGCGGAACACCAGGATCACGTCGGTCGACGACACGCCGGCCTGGAAGCCGATGCTGCCGCCGGTCATGCTGATGAAGCTCGGGTTGCTCCACGTGCCTTCGGCGCCCTTTACCGCGATCAGGCCCACGCCGTGGCGGCCGCCGATCACGAACCCGGCCTTGATCACGTCCGGAATCACCGCGATCGCATGCGCGCTCTTCATCAGGTCGCTCGGAATGCGCTTGTCGGGAGCCATCATGACTTCCTTGAGCACGCGTACCGCATTCTCCGCGCGCTTGACCTCTTCTTCACCGGCGCGTGCCGGCTGTGACACAGCCGACAGCCAGGCAAATGCGATCAACGCAAGCAATGCGGAAGTCCATCGTTTCACGGGGTGATCCTCTGTGGCCAAGCCGCAAGGTAACGCACTGCGGCCGCGCTACGGTTACGAAGAAGTTAAGGAGCGCGCTTCGTCCGACGCCGCCGACGCCAGGAGGCTCCCGCGCCGAGCACGACCAGCAGGACCAGCGCAGACAGGCTCAGCGGCGACGTTGCAGGGGCCGGATCGACGACAGCGGCAGCCTTCGCCACGTTGCACGGCGATGTAATCGCCAGACCCTTCAGGCCGACATACGGCAACTGCGTGACCGTGGTTGGATACTTGATACCGCTCGGTGTCGTGATGTCGCCGACGGTCGCAAGCTTGCCCTTGTCGCTGATTGTTGCCAGGGTGCTCCATTGCGGAGTCTGCGTCGGCGGCAACGGCGGCACGTTGTCGAGCACCGACCACAACTTTCCGCTGGGATCGAAGCCCGGACTCGCGGTCGTGATCGGGTTCAGGCCCTGACCATACGGACCGACGCTGGTGGCGAGTCCGGTGTTCAGGTCGATCGAGTAGAGGTTGGGATCGTCCTGGCTGCCGGCGCCGAATACCTGATTGCCGCGCGCGGTCAGACCCGTGATCGTCGCGCCGAGATTGCCGATCTTGGTCGTGGTGCCCGTGCCGGGATCGACCTGCCAGAAACTTCCGGTGAAGCCCGACGACAGCCACAGCCGGCCATCGCAGGTGAACGTCATGCCGAGGTCGAGCACATCGAACGTTCCCTGTCCGCTATCGCCGAGTCCGGAGCCGCCGCCGAGCGGTCCGATGACATTCGCCAGCCCGGTTCCCGTATCGATCGTCATCAGCGCTTTGAGCAGCGTGTCCGAAACCGCGTACAGTTTTCCGTTCGGGCCGAAAGTCAGGCCCTCAACGTTGGCGATCGACGCGCCGCTCCAGGTACCGGCAGCACCGACCGGTGTCGCGGTGTGTGTGCTCAAATCGATGCTGTAAAGCGTATCGAACGCTTCACCATAGGCGACCGTTCCGGCATTCGCGTGAATACCAGAAACGGCCAGCACTAGCGTCGCGATGAATGCGCGCAGGGGCATGCGGACTTCTCTTTGTTGTTCTAATAGTTATGGTAATCGTCTGCCGCGCCGACGAATCGGACGCAGCGTTTTGAGTGTAACACCTTGTTCACGCGAAACAAAGTGGGCGCTGCAGAGAATGTTAGAATGCGTCGGCAGACAAGTGTGAACCCAAGGGGTTAGGGTCAGAGTCTGCGCTGCACCCAACCGGCTGTGGCCCGCCGCGGCATCGATCCGGAGTTGACGAACGATGACAAGCCCAGGTCCCGCGTCAGCGGCCAGGCCAGATAGGCCGACTGAGCGCGCAGCGGTCCTGCTCGTCAATCTCGGAACGCCCGACGCCCCCACCGTGAGCGCCGTCCGGCGCTACCTTGCGCAGTTTCTCAGCGACCGGCGCGTCGTCGACACGCCGCGCTGGCTGTGGTGGCCGATATTGCATGGCGTGATCCTGCGGTTGCGGCCGCGGCGATCGGCGCGTGCGTACGCGAGCATCTGGACCGAACAAGGCTCGCCGCTGCTCGTGTTCAG
>DASSGP010000422.1:0-2764 GCA_035693405.1 Rudaea sp.
AAGGTCGCCGTCAGATTTTTGCGCGGTGGCGAGAAACAGACGGCGGATCTCGTGTTTGCCGATCGCATTCCGGCAACCGCGCCGGCACAGGATGTTGTTCGAAAAGACTGATCGTCTGCGTAACACCATCCCCAACCCAACCCTCCCCTTGAAGGGGAGGGCTTTGAGGTGACAGCGCGCCCGCGCCGTGACATCACTCAACCCGGCAGAACGCCGCCTTGAGGTAACGCGATTCGGGCACGTGTGCCAGCCACGGGTGGTCGGCGCCGGCGCCGGTGACCTTGATGACTTGGATCGTCCGATTCGCGTAGAACGCCGCGCGGCGCAACATGTCGAGGAACTGCTCTTCGCTGACCAGGCCCGTGCACGAGCAGCTCAGAAGGATTCCGCCAGGCTTTACCGCGGCGAGCGCGAGCTTGTTCATGTCGAGGTATTTCTTCAGCGCCGGGATCACTTGCTCGCGGTCGCGCGTCATCTTGGCCGGATCGAGGATCACGACATCGAAGCGCTTGTCTTCGGCATTGCGGTTGTTGACCGCGACGTCGCGTAACCATGCGAACAGGTCGGCCTGGATGAAACGCACCTTGACCTTGTTCAGACGCGCGTTCTGCTCGGCGATTTCGAGAATGTCCTCGTCGAGATCGACACCGACGACTTCGCCGGCGCCGCCGAGCGTCTTGGCATAGATGCCGAAGCCGCCAGAATTGCAGCACAGGTCGAGCACGCGCGCGCCGGAGCAGAAGTCGGCGAGCGTCCTGCGGTTGTCGCGCTGGTCGAGGAAGAAACCGGTCTTGTGCTTGCTGCCCGGCGCGGCGTGGAACTTCACGCCGTGCTCGTGAATGACAGTCGGTTTTGGCGTCGACGGATGCGCCAGGTCGAAACTTTCCTGCTTCTGCACATGATCCTCGGCGAAGACGTAGGTCTGCGCATCGGGGAAATGCTCGAGCAGACAACGTTTGATCACGTCGCGCTGCTTGACCATGCCGGCCGAGAAGAATTCGATGACCAGCGTATCGGCGAAGCGGTCGACGACCAGACCCGATAATCCGTCTCCTTCGGAATGGACGACGCGATAGGCATCGGTGACCGTATCGAGCTTCAAGGTCTCGCGCCGTAGTTGCACGGCCTGCGTGATCTTGCGCGCAAAGAACGTCTCGTCGACGGCCTCGTCCGGATCGGCCGTCAGCACGCGCAGCGCGATGCGCGAGTGGCCGTTGTAGAAACCGCGGCCGGCAAACGTGCCGTCGCGGTCGTAGATGTCGACGACGCTGCCGGGCTTCGGCCGCGGCTCGGGCTTGTCGACCATCTTCTGGAAAATCCACGGATGATTCGAGCGGCGCTCGATCTTCAGGCGGACTACGGGGTTTGTGCTGGCGTCCTGGTTGTTCATTCGCCCATGATAAGGCAGTAAGGCTTGGACCACCTTGCTTGCGCCCATTCGAGCCCCATAGATACGCGATGGATATTGCACATCCGACCCCGGAACCCACTGACGCCGCGGTAAAGCGCGACCGAACGCGGATCCGCTACGCGCTGCTCGGAGCGGCCGGCCTCGTCGCCGGCATCTGGCTGGCCTGGCTCGGCGCCTGGGCACTCGGCTGGAACATCGACGACCTCGGCATCCGTCCGCGCGATCCCGGCGGCCTGGTCGGCATCCTGACCGCACCGTTCGCGCACGCGTCGTTCGAGCATTTGATGTCGAATACGTTGCCGCTCGGCCTGCTGTCGGCGCTGGCGCTGTATGCCTATCCGCGCGCGACGCGCTACGCGTTGCCGCTGATCTGGCTCGCGTCCGGACTCGGCGTTTGGTTGTGGGCGCGACCTTCGGTGCACGTCGGCATCAGCGGCATCGCACACGGCTTGATGTTTTTCGTCTTCGTGATGGGTCTGCTGCGGCGTGACCGCCTCGGCGTGGCGCTCGCCTTGCTCGTGTTTTTCCTCTACGGCGGCATGCTGATGACCGTGCTGCCGCGCGAAGTCCAGGTCTCGTTCGAGTATCACCTGGCTGGCGCGGTCGCCGGCGTCATCAGCGCGTTGACGCTGTTCCGCCTCGATCCGCAACCGGCGCGAAAGCGCTACAGCTGGGAAGACGAGGAAGAGGAGCTGGCGGCAGCCGAGGATGAACTCGAACCGCCGCGGCCGTCGGACGTGCCGGTGCTCTGGCGAGGACCGCGGGTTCATGAACGCGGCGGCGACAATATCGTCGAGTTTCCGCAGCGCCAGCGCGACGGGCAGACGCTGCACTAGAGGCTTTTCGCTGCAGCGCGGCATCGATGTGCTGCAGGAGTGCTAAAATTGTTGGATCGAATTGTTGCGAACATGCCCATGAACGCACAGCCGCGCCGCGTCGAGCATCAGCAGACCGACAAGGGTTCCGTGCCGGTCTACACGACGGCGGTCGTCGACCAGCCATGGGCGAGCTACGCTCGCTCGGATCACGAAACCTGGGCAACGCTGTTCGAGCGCCAGAAGCAGCTCCTGGTCGACCGTGCCTGCGACGAGTTCCTCGAGAACCAGCAGCGCTTCGGCATGACGCCCGACGCCATCCCGAAATTCGAAGATCTCAACCGCGTGCTCAAGGGCACGACCGGTTGGGAAATCATTGGCGTCGAGGGCCTGTTGCCCGAGCTGACGTTCTTCGATCATCTGGCGAACCGGCGCTTTCCGGTGACCTGGTGGATCCGCAAGCCCGAGCAGATCGACTACATCGCCGAGCCGGACCTGTTCCACGACCTGTTCGGCCACGTGCCGCTGCTGCTCAATC
>DASSGP010000423.1:0-2913 GCA_035693405.1 Rudaea sp.
CGCCGTCCAGCGCCTCCTCGCAACGCTGCAGGAACTGTTCGCTGAGACGTTCGATGACGATCGCCGCGCGGTAGTAGTCCTGCATGAACTGCTCGACGCCGAGGTTCTTCGCATGCTCGTCGCTGAAGCCGAACTGGCGCGCGAGTTCGCGCTGGTAGTCGAACAACAGGCGTTCCTCGGCGCGGCCGGCGGCAAGGTGCAGAGCGAAGCGGATCCGCTCGACCAGCGCCTGCGCCTTTTCCAGGCTTTCGGCTTCGTTCGCGGATATCAGATCCTGTGTCGCCAGTGCGGCAAACGTCGGCGCGCCGAACAGACGCCGTCCCAGCCACAGGATCGTCTGCGCGTCGCGCAGACCGCCAGGGCCATCCTTGAGATTCGGCTCGAGGTTGTACGCGGTGTCGCCGAAGCGTCCGTGCCGATTCAATCGATCGGCCTGCTTCGCAGCCAGATATGTCGCTCGCGGCCACACGGTCGCGTCGCCGAGAATTCCGGCCAGCCCGGCATCGAGCGCCTCGGCGCCGGCGATCCGGCGCGCATCGAGCAGGCTGGTATAAATTGTCGCATCCTGCGCGGCCAGGTCGCGACATTCTCCCAGCGTGCGCAATGCGTGGCCAGGCTTCAGTCCGAGATCCCAGAGCAACGTGAAGAACGACTCGAGCGCGCGAACGGTCGAACCGCGCGGCGCGATTTCGCACAGCACGAGCAGGTCGACATCGGAATACGGAAACATCGCGCCGCGGCCGAAACCGCCGACGGCATACAGGGCGATCGCGCTGGATTCGCCGATGCAGGCAGTCCAGACGTGCGCGACGATGTGCTCGATCGCCTTGCCGCGGGCACGGGCGAGTTCGCAAGCCGATGCGCCGTCGCGGTACGCATCGGCGATGCGCCGGTCGGTGTCGCCGAGCAACTGGCGCAATGCGAGCCGCGCGGCTTCGGAAACGCCGGAGCGCGGTACCGTCGGCGCCAGCCGCGGAAGGTCGACGATGGGCGCGGCGAGCGGCGTATCGGCGACCTTCTTCATGGCGACGGTCTCAAGCCGCCGCGGGCCAGGGCGTCAGAATCTCGAAACCCTTGTCGGTCACCGCGATCGTGTGCTCCCACTGCGCCGACAGCGAGTGGTCCTTCGTGACGACGGTCCAGCCATCCGGCAACAGGCGCGTCTGCGGCTTGCCGGCGTTGACCATCGGTTCGATCGTGAACGTCATGCCTTCGCGCAACTGCAATCCGCTGCCACGCTGGCCGTAGTGCAGCACCTGAGGATCTTCGTGGTACACGGTGCCGATCCCGTGGCCGCAATATTCACGCACGACCGAAAACCCGTTGCTTTCGACATGCCGCTGGATCGCGTAGCCGATATCGCCGAGCGTCGCGCCGGGGCGCACCTGTTCGATGCCGAGCATCATCGCCTCGAACGTCACCGTGCACAGGCGTTGTGCGCGCACGTCGGGTTTGCCGACGTAATACATGCGGCTGGTATCGCCGTGCCAGCCATCCTTGATCACGGTCACGTCGATGTTGACGATATCGCCGTCCTTCAGGATCTTGCTGTGGCTCGGGATGCCATGGCAGATCACGTGGTTGACCGACGTGCAGATCGTCTTCGGAAAGCCCTTGTAGCCGACGTTGGCCGGAATCGCCTGTTGGACCTTGACGATATGCTCGCGACAGACGTCGTCGAGTTCCTCCGTCGTCACTCCCGGCTTGACGTGCGGCTTGACGACCTCGAGCACCTCGGCGGCCAGCCGGCCGGCGACGCGCATCTGTTCGATCTGTTCAGGGGTTTTGATGCTGACTGCCATTACGTTCGCTTGGGGTCCTTGCCCGCCGGAAAACCACTACGCTGCGTAGTGTAGCGAAGGTGTGGCTGGTGCGCTGCACAAACAAGGGTATCAACGACGTTCAAGCGGCCCGAGTCCGGCCCCAAGCGGCCGCACAACGACAAATGTTGCCGCCATGAGGCTGCCATCGCCGATCATGAACGGGGCAGTTCATTACGCACGGCAACTCTTTCGGCGCCTTTGGATAGCAACGGTGCGCTCGCGCTCACAGCCGCGGCGGGTGGTTGAGTAATTCGTCGTAGTGCGGATCGCCTTTGAGCAGCAATCGCACCGGCTCCGACAGGAACATGAAGTCTCCTATCGGCGCGCCGAAGGGTACGCGCAACAGGCGCGTGACTTCTGCGTAACCCTCCTCGCTGCGACCGGCGCGCACGAGGATGACGCTGCGGATGAACGAATGCCGCGGCCCGTTGGTCGCGTCGCGGGACTCCGGTTGCTCGGCCTGCAGCGCCTCGATGGTCGCCAGCGCGGCGGAATGTTCGCCCAACATCGACTGGGCCAGGGCGAGGTTGTCCGGATCGACGCGGCCCGGTTCGCTCTTCATCCATTCATCCGCATAGCGCTCGGCCGCGTGGAAGCTCTTCTCGGCACTGCTCGCGTCACCCGCCGCGAGATAAAGAAAGCCGATCCGCACGGCGCGGTCCATGGGATCCGGATTCGTGGCCATTGCTTCCCATAACCGGGCTGCGTCGAGGTAGCGCCCTTCCGCCTGGGCGATTTCGGCTTCCATCCACTTCCGCCATGCCGGGTCGACCTGGCTACCGTGCTCGCGCCATGCCGCGCGCAGCGGTTCGACGGTGTGCTGCAGGTAGGCTTCGATGCGACCACATTGCACATACGGTTCGCCTTGGCTCGGGAACCGTCTGGCCGTCAGCTTCATGTGCTCGATGGCCTCGGGAAAACGTCGCAGTCCGAGCAAGGTCAGGTAGGCCGACCCGGCGTAGGCCTGGTTCAGCGGGTCGAGGTCGCGCGCGCGTATCTGGTGTCCGAGCGCTTCATCGAAACGGGCGCGGCGACGCAGGGCGAAGCCCAGGGCCGAGTGGGCAGTCGCGGAGTTCGGCCGCAAAAGTAC
>DASSGP010000424.1:0-20181 GCA_035693405.1 Rudaea sp.
CGCTCCAATGCCTCGTCGACGCTGCGGAAGCCCGGCATGTTGACGAACTTGCCCTTGAGCAGCGGCTCGTCGGCCGGCTCGACCTTGTTGCCGAGGATGTATTCGATGACCTCGTAGCCCTGGTTCATCGCCTGCTTGATCAGCGGATAGCCGCCGAGGGCGCCGACGATGTACAGGCCCTTCACATTGGATTCGTACTGCGAGCTGATCGCCGGCACCGAGGCCGGATCCTTGTTCGGAAATGTCACGCCGCAGGCTTCGACGAAGCCGCGCGGCGCGGTTGCGCCGAGGCGCGCGATCACGCGGTCGATCAGGATCTGCGCCTTGCC
Organism: Rudaea sp.; assembly: GCA_035693405.1. Classification (GTDB taxonomy): domain Bacteria; phylum Pseudomonadota; class Gammaproteobacteria; order Xanthomonadales; family Rhodanobacteraceae; genus Rudaea. Next base: position 330 of record DASSGP010000424.1, read on the forward strand.
GGTCGACGTGTTCAGGATCATGCGGCCTTTCTTGCGTCCGGCCGTCAGTGCATCGACGCGCTCGGGCCCCGAGTTGTAGTAGCACTCGATGACGCCGTCTTCGATCGCCTTGAGGATCGCCTGTTCGTTGCCTTTCTTGGCGCGCCCGAACTCGTCCTTGCGGTTGACGATGACGACGTTGTTCTGTTTCGACAAGGCAACGGCGTTCTCGATCGCGGCGTCGCCGGCGCCGATCACGACGATCGTTTCGCCCTCGTATTCGTCGGGATCGTCGAGCTGGTACTGGACGAACGGCAGGTCTTCGCCTGGGCAGCCGAGCTTGCGGATGTTTCCCTGCAGGCCGATGCCGAAGACGATGAAGTCGGCCTGGACCGTCTGCCCATTGGCGCACTTGATGTCGAAGCCGGCATCGGTCTTCTTGACCGCGCTGACTTCGTGCTTGTAACGCACGTTAATCTTGAGGTTCTTGGCCGACTCGTCCCAGCCGCCAAGGATCGTCTCGCGCGAACCGGCCTTGAACGGCACCGGCGACCGCAACGGCAGGATTCCGGGCTCGTCCATGACGAACTTGCCCTTCTGGTACCGGTAGATCGTGTTCGACAGGTGATCCTCGGCCTCGAGCAGCACATGCGACTCGCCGCGCTCGGCCGCGCGCGCGGCGGCGGACAGTCCACCTGGGCCCGAACCGACTATCGCTATCTTGAAGCGCTCCGCCATGCGCGTCCTCCCGCCTGCGGCCGATGATACCTAATGTCCCGGCCGACAAGTAACACTGGATCATTGCGGCCGCGTGGCGCGTGTCAGGATCGCACGAGTCCTTCGGCGCACGACGCGCTCGATCGCCATCAAACGGGTTGCGCCGAGGCGCACGTAGATTACGCTTGCATCGCCGCGAGAATGCCTGGCGAAACTGCGATGATGCGCCTGAAGTGCCGGAGAAGATCGTGAAGCGGACGCCTGAATTTCTGAAGACTGTCGATTCCTGCGTCGAACGCATCCTCGCCCATGCGCGAGGAGACCTGCGTCTCGGAGCGCCGCTCGGGCTGGGCAAGCCGAACGTCCTGTTGAATGCGATCTATGCGCGCGTGCAGCAGGACCCCGCGCTGAAACTGACGCTGTATACGGCTTTGTCGCTGGCCAGGCCGCGGCCGAAAACCGACCTCGAGCGGCGATTCCTCGATCCGTTCCTCGAGCGCCAGTTCGGCCGCGACTATCCCGATCTGGCCTATGTAACCGCGCTGCATGCCGGTACGCTCCCGGCGAACGTCCGCGTGCACGAATTCTATCTGCAGTCGGGCGCGATGCTCGGCGTGCCGGAGATACAGCGCAACTACATCTGCCTGAACTACACACACGTTGCGCGCGACATGCACGCGGCCGGCCTGAACGTGTTCGTGCAGATCGTCGCGATGCGCGATGAAGGCGGACGGCGCCGCTATAGCCTCTCTTCGAACCCCGACATCACCGCCGACCTGATGGACAAGGTTGCGGCAAGCGGCATGGCGCGGCCGCTGGTCGTCGCTGTCGTGCACCCAGACATGCCGTTCATCGGCAACGACGCCGAGATCGATGCCGGATTCTTCGACATCATCCTCGATGACATCGGCCTCGACGACATCGGCCTTGACGATGCCGGCAGCCGGCACACGCTGTTCGCGCTCCCACGCGAACCCGTGGAGATCGCCGAGTTTGCGCTAGGCCTGCATGCAAGCACCCTCGTGCGCGATGGCGGTACGCTGCAGGTCGGCATCGGGACATTGTCCGATGCGCTCGTGCATGCGCTGTTGCTGCGACATCGGCGGAATGAGGACTACTGCCTTGCGTTGCGCGCGCTGAACGGTGGCGCCGATCCGGCCGACGCGCCGACCGCGCGGATCGGGTCGCTCGCGCCGTTCGAATGCGGCCTGTATGGCGCGAGCGAGATGGTCATGGACGGCTTCATGCACCTGGCGCGCGCCGGAATCCTCAAGCGGCATGTCTACGACGACCCTGCGCTCGAAACGGCGCTGGCCAGCAGGCAGATCGCTGAAGTCCTGGCGCCGGATGCCGCCGATGCACTGCATGCGGCCGGCGTGCTGCCGGATCTGGTCGATGCGCGAGCGCTGGCGCGACTGGTCCGATTCGGCATCGTGCCGGACACGGCGCGGCTGTCCGAGGTGGGCGTGGTCCTCCCCGACCGCACGCTGCCGCTCGACCTGCGCGAGCCGCCCGCGCGCTCCGAATGGAATCGTGCCCTGAATGGGCGACGGCTGCGGAATGGGCGCTACCTGCGCGGCGCCTTCTTCCTCGGCTCCAAGGATTTCTACGCCTGGCTGCGCAATCTCGACGGCGACGACTTCAACGGCCTGTCGATGACGCGTGTCTCCGACATCAATCAGCTGTACGGCGGCCGCGAATCGCTCGATGCGCTGCAACGGCGCGACGCGCGTTTCTTCAATATCTGCATGATGGCAACGGCGCTCGGCGCGGCGGTTTCGGACGGATTGGAGGACGGCCAAGTCGTCAGCGGCGTCGGCGGTCAGTACAACTTCGTGGCGATGGCGCACGCCGTGGACGGCGGGCGCTCGGTCCTGATGTTGCGCAGCACGCGCACGAGTCATGGCCGGGTCAGTTCGAACATCCTCTGGAACTATGGGCACACGACGATTCCGCGCCACCTGCGCGACATCTACGTGACCGAGTACGGCATCGCCGACCTGCGCGGCAAGTCTGATGAGGACTGCATCCAGACCATGCTGTCGATCTGCGACGCGCGCTTTCAGGACGGTCTTGCGGCACGCGCCAAGGCCTCCGGAAAATTGCGCGCCGACTTCGTCGTGCCGGAGCGCTGGCGCTGCAACACGCCCGAGCATCTGGCACGCACACTGCAGCCGATGCGGGATCGCGGCGACTTCCCGCTGTTTCCGTTCGGTTCGGACTTCAGTCCCGAAGAACTCGGGTTGCTGCCCGCACTGAAGAAACTACGTGAAGTTACTGCGAGCAAGGCGGATCTGGCCGCGTTCTTGCTTGGATCTTTGTTCGCGCGCGGCGCCGGCGAGGCTGACCGCGCCTTGCTCGACCGATTGGGGTTGACGCAGGTTCGCGGGGGACGCGAATGGTTGCTGAAGAAATTGGTAGTGCACGCGCTGCGATCGGCGGTAAAGCGCTGATTCATCTCATTTTCACGCAGGCTGCCGCCAGCCGCGCTAAACTCCGCCCCAGTCCCATATCAGGGGAGCTTCAGCACCGCACGGGCTGTCGGAACGTGGCGAGGGGGATACGGACATGAGTGCCATTTTTCAGCGCATGGCCAAGGCGTTGCCCGAGCGGCACGCGCCCGGAAAAAGCTCGTTTGCGACCGAATCGAAGGCCCTGCGCGAATGGATCGACCATTTGCCTCTGGCCAATCCCGCTGCGACGGGACGCCTGCTGCTGAACGCCCTGCGTGAAATGAACCAGCTGCGCCTCGACCCCGCCCAGCGCGGTGCGGCACTGGAAACGTTGCGCGGACCGACCACGCAAGTCATCGTCTCACTCGATCGCACGATAAATGCGGACACGTTCCCGCTGCCGACGGCGAAACAGCAACTCGGCCAGCAAATCAGCGATTTCGACCGGGAAATGGCCCTGGGTTACACCGCCCTGGTGCACGACATCTGCGCGCCCGCCGGCGCGGTGCCGTTCCTGCGCGGCAAGGCCGTAACGCTCTCTCTGGTGCGTGCGATCCAGCATTACGGCGCGCTGCTCTATCGCGCCTACGTTCTGTACCTGTCTCCGCCTCCTGGCGTGTGGCAGATGCTGCACGATTTGTTCCGGTTCGCCGTCGCCGTGCGTCTGGACGAAAAGCCGGTCGCCGATCCGCTGAACGGGGGAGTCGAGACCAGCGTGCGCGGCGCGTACATGCATGCCTTGCTGTATGCATTGAGCAACCCGTACCGCTTCACGCAACGCGAGAACAGTGAAATCTATCAACTGACGCGCCTGCTGGCGGCGTACTGCGAGTTGCGTCCGGGACGCGCGCCGGAAGGCGCGATTGCGGTGCAGGTCGAGAGCGACATCGGTCCCGGCTACCTGCCGGAAGAGCGCGAGGTGCCGGTCGACGGCGTGTGGGCGTTCCAGATCAGCGGCCTTACGCGATTCCTCGATGGCGAAGTGGCCGCGCTGGCACCGGGCGCGGACTCGGTCTTCCTGCGTCCAAAGAACGGGCAACCCCTGCGCATCGACCTCGCACTGGCTGAAAAGCTTGCCCAGGGCTGGGCTGGGACCGCCGGCCGCGGTCACACGCGCTTGCCGGCCGGGCACCGCCTTGACTGCGTGATCGGTCTGCATACCGTGCATTATGTACTTTGCGAAAATATGGATTTCGACGCGTTCCTGCGCAGCATCCGCGGCGTCGCGATCAGCCTTCGCGAGGGCGATCGGATCGCCGCATGGACATCGTCGCCGGCCGCCGAGACACTCCGTCTCGTCCGCCACGGCGTCAAGGTTCTCGATCAGAGCTTGAGCGGCTATCGCCTGCAGTGGGACAAGCTTGACGGCGTGCGCGTGAAGGTCGGCGAGCTGCTCGCCCTGGCGCCACCTGTGGAAGACGGCGACATGCAGGATTGGATGATCGGCTCGATCCGCTGGCTCCGATTCCATTCGCCGGACACGATGGAAGCCGGCATCGAATTGCTCAGCCGCCGCGCGCTCCCGGTCGGGTTGCGCAGCTTCGACAGCAGCGGGACGCCGCGCGCGCCGATGCGCGGCCTGCTGCTCGAACCGCTGGCCGGCGATGCCGGCATGGCAGCGCAGACGATACTCGCGCCGCATCTGTTCGATCGCGCGGCTACGGAAGTCGAATTGATGCGTGCCGCAGATCCGTTCGCGGCCGTTCCCGAGCCGACCGTGGAAATTCTCGGCCATCTGCGCGTGATCGAACGCGGCGGATATCTGCAGATCGTGCTCGAATCCACCGCTGCCGCCGAAGCGCCCGAAGAGGCCGCGGGCGCTGCCGCAGCCAACGACGACCTGACGCTGGCGGCCGCCAGCGACAGTTGACCGCGGCCGCGACTGACCGCGTTCAGTTTGCGCCCAACCCGGCGCCCGTGCCGAGCACAGCCGCAACAGTCTGAACCAGCTCCGGCCCAGTACGACGAGTGGATTCGATGTCCCGACGACGGACCCTTCTAGGGCCGATCGGCGCAGCGCAGCGCATGTATGATCGCACCGGCGCATGGTGAGAGCCCACAGGGGGCGTCATGTCGGAAGGTCGAAATTCGATCCTGCCGTCTCCGGCAGAGATCCGGCTATTGCTGGTCCACGACAACCAGCTTGTCGCGTGGGCGCTGGAGAGACTTGCCGAGCTGGCGGGCAGCGCAATGGCCGTCGTCGGCAAGATCGACAATGCAGGCGGCGCTCTGCAGGCGGCCCGGCAGCTTCGGCCGGACGTCGTGCTCGTCGGACTCAGCCTCGGCACCCCGGCCCTGAACCTGATACCCAGACTCGTGAAGCTTCGGCAGCTGCGCGTCATCGTTCTGGCCAACGTTCATGACGAGCAGTTGTCCGATCGCGCCGTGATCGGCGGTGCACGCGGCTTGCTGCATCAGGAGGACTCCGTCAGCACGATCGTCAAGGCCATCCGCAAGGTTCATTCCGGCGAATTGTGGCTCGATCGCGCGACCAGCGGGCGGATTTTTGGGCTGCTGACGCAGGACGATGCGCCCGTCGATCCGGATTCGACCAAGATCGCGTCGCTGACGCTGCGCGAGCGCAACATCATCGTTGCTCTCGCGCGTGCCGCCAGCGCGCGCCACCGCGTGATTGCCGATTTGCTCGGCATGAGTGAGCACACGTTGCGCAATCACTTGTCGAAGATCTACAGCAAGCTCGACGTGACAGGTCACTTCGAGCTTTACCTTTACGCCAAGCGCCACGGTCTCGACCAAGCTCGAGGCTGAGCGCCGCGCAACGTAGCATGGCGTTGGTCACGCATCAGTGACAAATGTACCGTGGCGGACCCGGCAAATGCAGGGCAAATGTCATATACGTTGTTGGCACGCGCTCCGATGACGCGGCCGTCTGGCAGCTATAGCGTGGACACGTCGGGGTCCCTTGCAAAACGCTTCCGCCGGGATGCATTCCTCGACCGGCGATTCGGGCGTAAGACCTTGATAACTCATGCGGCGATGCTTCCTGCCTGCGCGCCGCGCGGGTACAGGGCCCGACCTCAGTGATGAGGGCGGAAAGTCGGCAGGACATCTGGAGGAGTTTCATGAGCGTCACAATCAACGGATCGCTGCCGCGCGCCGCGATTCTCGCATGCCTGTTTGCGCTGGTTGCGCTTCTTTCGTCGACGTCTGCAGTTTCGGCGCCGACGAAGCTGGGCACACCGACACTCACCACCGGCAACCCAACGCAGACCACGATCGATGTCACCTTCACCGCCGGAACGGGCGGGGCGCCTGCCGGCTTCACGTTGCAGTGGGCGTTGGAATCCGATTACATCCTGGCCGGCAACAAGTGGCCCGCGATATCCTGCGAGGCATCATTCTCGGGCAATGCAAACGGCGGCGGCGCGTTCTCGCTGCAGAACGCAGGCGACCACATCACCCTTACCGTCCCGACGTTTCCGGGCCTGACGCCGGGCGTTGGCGGATTTTCGACAGACGATCCTGGCTGTCTTACTCCGTTGGTTTGCGGCACAACCTATGTGTTCCGCGCCTTCTCGCACAATGTACCCCAAGGCTTGAACAGGAGCGACTTCTCTGCCGTAGTGACCGGCACGACCCTGCCATGCTCAACCGGCTGCACGCTGACTCAGGGCTATTGGAAGACCCACGGGCCAATTCCGGTTGGCCACAACACCAACACTTGGCCGCTGACGAGCATCACTTTGGGAACTGTGGTCTATACCGATGTGGAGGCGCTGATGATCCTCAACTACGCGCCGGTAGGCAACGGACTCGTTACCCTTGCGCATCAGTTGATCGCGGCCAAGCTCAGCGTCGCGAACGGAGCGGTTCCGACTCCCGCTGTTGCAGCAGCGATCGCCGCGGCCGATGCGCTCATTGGCGGTCTGGTCGTGCCACCGATTGGGGGTGGATTCATCGATCCGAGCGTAAGCGGAACGTTGACTGACACCCTTGACGCCTGGCTCAATGCGAACGATTGCAGCAACCCAGTCTGAGTGATCCGGGTGAACCGGCAGGGCGGCTCGCCGTCCTGCCGGGATTCCTGACCGGCCGCCTCGTGCCGGAAAGGGCGAACATCATCACTGACCGGCTCACGCCATACGAATGCGCTAAAATTGCGCTTTCGGCTCAAGCTTGTGTCAATGGATATCGGCAATTCCCCGGGCGGCCTGTGGCCGCGGCGGATCGCGGTCGCGGTGAAGGTTGGCGGGATCAACGTCGGCGGCGGCGCTCCGGTCGTCGTGCAATCGATGACCAACACCGACACGGCTGACGTCGTCGGCACGGCCAAGCAGGTCGCCGAACTCGCGCGCGCCGGCTCCGAGCTCGTGCGCGTGACCGTCAACACGCTCGAGGCGGCAGCGGCCGTGCCGAGGATCCGCGAGCGCCTCGACATGATCGGCGTAGGCGTGCCGCTGATCGGCGACTTCCACTACAACGGTCACCAGCTGCTCGCCGCGGAACCCGCCTGTGCCGAGGCGCTGGCGAAATACCGGATCAACCCGGGCAACGTCGGCTTCGGCCGCAAGCGCGATGTACAGTTCTCCACAATAATTGAATTCGCGTTGAAGTATGCGAAGCCCGTGCGCATCGGCGCGAACTGGGGCTCGCTCGACCAGGCCATGGTCACCGCGCTGATGGACGAGAACCACACGCGCGCCGAACCGTGGGATGCCGCGCATGTGGCGCGCGAAGCGCTGATCCGCTCGGCGCTCGATTCAGCGGCGCGTGCCGAGGAACTCGGCCTGGGCCGCGACCGGATCGTCATCTCGTGCAAGGTGTCCGGTGTGCAGGAGCTGATCGCCGTGTACCAGGACCTTGGCGCGCGCTGCGACTACGCGCTGCATCTTGGCCTGACCGAGGCCGGCATGGGCAGCAAGGGCATTGTCGCATCGACCGCGGCATTGGCGGTCTTGTTGCAGCAGGGTATTGGCGACACGATCCGCATTTCGCTGACACCTGAACCCGACGAGTCGCGCACGCGCGAGGTTCTGGTCGCGCAGGAACTGCTGCAGACGATGGGACTGCGCGCGTTCACGCCGATGGTCACGGCGTGTCCGGGCTGCGGCCGCACGACCTCGAGCCTGTTCCAAGTGCTGGCCAAGACCGTTCAGGAACACGTGCGCGCGAAGATGCCGGAATGGCGCATCAAGTACGATGGTGTCGAGAACATGACGTTGGCAGTGATGGGCTGCGTCGTCAATGGCCCGGGCGAGTCCAAGCACGCCAATATCGGAATCTCCCTGCCGGGCACCGGCGAGGCGCCGGCTGCGCCGGTATTCATCGATGGCGTGAAGGCAATGACGCTGCGCGGCGACAGCATCGCGCAGGATTTCGTCGATGTCGTCGAGAACTACGTGACGCGGAAATATGCTGCGCGCGGGTCCACGGCGGCGCCGCTCGATCCGGCAGAGCGCGTCGACTGATGTCGACGCGCTCGGTAAGCCCCGGTCAGATCAGGGACAGGTCGTTCCGGCAAGGGTGGTGGCGCGCGTGATCGGCAGGTTGCCCGTGGGCGGATAGCCGGCTGACGTCGAATTCCAGCTCATCGTGCCGTTGTTGCAGTCGGTGAACTTGAACGTCATCGTGCCCCACGGCGTGACCGTGTCGTCGGTGTGGGTAAAGTTCGGCGGGAACCTGGCGCCCTGCGACAGGAACGTCGGCAGCGTGACCGTGTCGCTGGTCGGGTCATAGGAGCCCTGGGCATACAGCCAGGTCTGGCCGCTGCCGTTGGGCGTGAACACGAACCAGATCGCGAGCATGCCGTTGTTGGGCAGGATTTCGAACTGGAAGCCGTGGCCGTCCTGGCCAACGGTCGGATTGAACCAGTTGCCGCTGAGGCCCGGTTTGATCGTGAATGCCGCGGCGACCGCGTTGACCGTAATCGTGCCGATCATGCCCATGTTTACATGATCGTCGCAATGGTAGTGGACGACACCGGCTTTCGTGAAAGTTACCGTCGAACTCCATTCGATGGGAGACGGATCGCCGGTTGCACCGCCGACGCCGCGGCAGCCGTTCGCGCAGCGGAACGAATCGTCGTCGGCATGGACGTTGTGCGATATGGATACGCCGCCCAGATTGTTGAACGTGACGCTGTCGCCCACGTTGATCGTGATGTCTGGCGGATCGAACATCAGGACCGGCGTCGTCGTGCCGCCTCCGTAGTAGCCGCCGCCGCCACTGGTCATGGCGCCACCGACACTGACATTGACGGTATTTGCGGCATTGGCCACGCCGCACAACAGGATTGCCGCAACTGCAAGAATTCCACCGCAACGCATACAGATACCTCCACTATGGCGCTTCAGAGGCACTCGTCCCCGGCCGTCTCGAGACTTCTGCCAACCGGCAGACTGTTCGCGACCGGCGAGATTGCAGTACGCTGCCTCGTCGTTGCAGATGAGTCCCGGATCGGATGAGCAAGGTTCAAAGCTTCGTCGTCGCCATACCGGCGCGTTACGCCGCCACCCGGCTGCCCGGCAAGCCTTTGGTGTCGATTGGCGGGGAGCCCATGGTTCTGCAGGTTGCGCGCCGGGCCTTGGCGGCTGGTGCTGCGCAAGTCGTCGTTGCGACCGACGATGAGCGCGTGGCCGAGGCGCTGCGCGGGGCAGCCGTGCGCGTCGTCATGACGAGGGCCGATCATGTCTCGGGCAGCGATCGGTTGGCCGAGTGCGCCGAACAGCTCGGCTGGCCGGACGAAACAATCGTCGTGAACCTGCAGGGGGACGAGCCGCTGGCGCCGCCAAGCGGGATTCGCGCCGTGGCGGCGGCGCTGGCCGAAGGCGACGCGTCGATGGCGACGCTGGCGACAGCGATCACTGATCCACACGAACTGTTCAACCCGAACTGTGTCAAGGTTGTGGCCGACCGCAATGGCAGCGCCCTGTATTTCAGCCGGGCGCCGTTGCCGTGGGCCCGTGACGCGTTTGCCGGTGCGCGCGACCTGCTGCCGCCCGAGACTCCGTTCCTGAGGCATATCGGTATCTACGCGTATCGCGCGGGGTTCCTGCGCAAGTTTGCGACGCTGGCGCCGACGCCGCTCGAGCGTGCCGAAGCGCTCGAGCAGCTACGCGCCCTCGAGCACGGCTATCGCATCGCCGTGCGGCTGGCGCCGGAGCCGTTTCCAGGCGGGGTCGACACGGCCGAGGATCTCGAACGCGTGCGGGCCTTGCTCGGCCCGTAGGGAGGGCCTCGGCCCACCGTTTTGCTCTTGAACGCCAAAGAGCCGGTGGGCCGAGGCCCACCCTACGCAGCGAAAACGGGCTCGCCGCCGATCCAGGTTTCGCGCACGCCCAGCGCATCGTCGAGCACGACGAAGTCCGCCGCGCAGCCTGCTGCGATTTGCCCGTGAGTCGAACCCAGCCCGAGGAAATCGGCGGGGTAGGCCGAGGCCATGCGCAGCGCGTCTTGCGGCGCGATGCCTGCTTGTTCGATCGTGTTGCGCACGGCGGCGGCCATGTCGAGGCTGGAACCGGCGAGCGTGCCCCGCGCATTCACGCAGCGTCCGTCGCGGCAGGTGATCGTCTCGCCGTTGAGCTCGAACGTGTCGTCGCTGGATCCGACCGGAGGCATTGCGTCGGTCACGAGAAACAGCTTGCCCTGGGCCTTGGCGGCCAGGGCAATGCGCAGGACAGCCGGATGCAGATGAAAGCCATCGACGATCAATCCGCACCAGCTGGCGCGATCTTCGAGCGCGGCGCCGACGACGCCGGGCTCGCGGCTTTGCAATGGAGTCATCGCGTTGAACAGGTGGGTGAAGCCACGCATGCCGGCATCGAGTGCGCGCCGCGTCGTCGCGTAATCGGCAGCGGTATGTCCGCCGGCGACGATGACGCCGCGCTCGACCAGAGCGCCGATTGCGTCCGCGTCGACGCGCTCCGGCGCGAGCGTGATCAGCGTGCAGCCGTGGCGCAGCGACGAAACCAATTCGATATCGCCGCTTTGCAGAATTTGGAACTTTGCCGGATTGTGGATTCCGCGGCGTTCCGGCGCGAGGTATGGGCCCTCGAGGTGGATGCCGAGCACGCCGGGTACGCCGGCACCGATGGCCTCGTCGACCGCGGCGATTGCCGCCTGCATGACGTCTACGTCGTCGCTGATCAGCGTCGGCAGGAACCCGGTCGTGCCGAAGCGGGCGTGCGCCGCGCCGATGCGCCGGATCGTATCGACGCTCGGCGCATCGTTGAACAGCACGCCGCCGCCGCCGTTTACCTGGCAATCGATGAAACCCGGAACGAGGCTGGCGCCACGCAGATCATGCACATTGGCGTCGCGGACGCGCGGGTCTGTCGCCTCGACCACGCCGCTGATGCGGCCGCCATCGACGAGGACAGCATGCCCGGCGAGGAAGCGGTCACCGGCGAGAACGCGGGCATTGACAAACGCCTTGGTCATCACACGGTTTCCGTCACCTTGCGCAGGTGCGGCGGCATGTCGGGATTGCGGCCGCGGCGCAGCGCGAGCGCATTCGCGGCGCGATAGAAACTGGCGATCGTGACGATCGGCGTGCATGCCGGATGCAGCGTCGGGCTCACAGGCAGACGCTCTGCTGCCTCGTCATTGCCGGCGATCCACACATGGGCCCCGCGTTCCGTGAACTCGCGGGCGAGATCGAGCGTGCCGCTCGATGTGTCGTCGTCCTGGGTCAGGAACAGCACCGGGAAACCCGGGCCGACGATGGCCATCGGCCCGTGCCGCACTTCGGCGGCGCTGAATGCCTCGGCGTGCAGGCCGCAGGTTTCCTTGAGCTTCAACGCGGCTTCCTGGGCTGCGCCGAGACCCAGGCCGCGGCCGACTACGAACAGGTTGCGCGCGTCGGCGAGACCCGAGACGAGCGGCGACCAGTCCATATCCCAGGTCGCCGCCAGCGCTTGCGGCACCGCGGCGAGCGCCGCGCCGAGGTGCGCGTCGTCTTTCCAACGCGCTGCAATGTGGAGAATGGCAGAAAGCGCGCAAATATAACTCTTGGTCGCGGCGACACTGAGCTCGGGACCGGCGCACAACGGCACGACGCTGTCGGCTGCCGCGGCGAGCGGCGAGTCTTCGACATTGACCAATGCGACGACATGCGCGCCGGCTTCGCGCGCCAGCTGTGCCTGTCTGACCAGATCGGGACTCTTTCCTGATTGCGAGATGGCCAGATAGAGCGCACCTTCGAGCCGCAGCGGGGCTGCGTACACCGAACTGACCGACGGCGACGACGACATGGTCGCGCAGCCGAGCTGGGTCTCGAACACGTACTTGGCAAACGTCGCAGCGTGATCGGAGCTGCCGCGAGCCGATGTCGCGACGAAGCGCGGCGGGTCGGCGCGCAGACGCGCGGCGAGTCGGGCGACCGCGGCCTCGTTGCGTTCCAGCTGGCGCGCGACCGCGGCCGCGGCTTCATGCGCCTCACGATACATGGCGGTCTGCTCGGGGGCAGGCAGGGTGCTACTGTTCATGGTTGGCGTTCACTCTGCAGTTCGGCGACAAAGTCGTAGGCATCGCCGCGATACAACGACGTGGTGAATTCGACGACGCGGCCATCGTCGAGGAAAGCGCGGCGTTCGATCGACAGAGCCGGGCTGCCGAGAGGCAGTCCAAGCATGCGTGCCTGGTCGTCGTCGAGCGCGACGGCGCGAAGACGCTGCAGCGCGCGGGTCGGCCGGCAGCCGACGGTGTCGAGCGCGTCGTACAGCGACAACTTGATCGAACGCGGATTCGGTAGCACCGCTTGCGGCACGACCGTGTGCTCGAGCGCGAGCGGCTTGTCGTCGGCGAAGCGCAGGCGGCGCAGGCGAATGACGCGCGCGCCCGGCGAAAGATTCAGCGCCATCGCTTCTTCGGGCGTCACTTCGCCGACGCCGCGTTCGAGGAATTCGACGCGCGGCTTCAATCCGCGCGCGCGCAAGTCATCGGTGAAGCCGGTCAACTTCGAGAACGACTTGACGATGCGTTCGGCGACGAACGTGCCGGCGCCATGGCGCTGGATCAGCACGCCATCTTCGACCAGGCCGGCGATTGCCTTGCGCACGGTGACGCGGGACAGCGCCAGTTGCCGGCACAACTCGCGTTCGCTCGGCAGCGCATGACCGGGAGCAAGAGCGCCGGACTGGATCGACAGCTGGATCGCCCGGCGCAGGCGCGCATAGGCGTGCGGTTCGCTCGAAGGCGCGGACCGAGCGAGCTGGCGATATTCCTGGGCGATCGTGGGCTGCACACCACAATAATACCAGAAACATACCAGTTGAGCGCAACAGCTGCATTCGGCGCCCTATTGTTCGGGCAAATGGCCTCAGAGAGCCGCCTGCAGCGCGCATTTTTGGCTACCGGCCGCGGCTGGTTCAGCATTCACGAGGATGGCTTGCCGTCGGTTACGCAAACTGGTATTTTACTGGTATCTAAGCCGGCGGCAGCGCCGATCTTCTCTTGCACAGGCAGGTGGCCCGTGGTTTCCCAAGCATTGCCCGTCGGTACATTCGACCTCGTGATCTTCGGCGGTACCGGAGACCTGGCCAGGCGCAAACTGCTGCCGGCGCTGCTGCAGCGCTTCGCCGACGGCCAGATCGAGCCGCAGAGCCGCATCATCGCGCTTGCGCGCGACCCGCTGTCGGCAGAGGAATACCGCAATCACATCCGCGCCGAACTCACTTCCGGCTTCGACGGTTCGGCCAAGGCCGGCAATGCGGTCGACGACTTTCTCGCCCACGTCGACTATCGCCCGATCGATGCCATGCGCGACGCCGGCTGGCCCGAGCTGCGCGAGTTGCTGGCTGTTCCTGCCGATCGCGTCCACGTTTTCTATCTTGCGACTGGTCCGGATCTGTTCGCCGGCATCTGCGAACGCTTGCGCGAATACGGGTTGAGCGGCGACAACGCGCGTGTCGTGATCGAAAAGCCGATCGGGCGCGATCTGGCCAGCGCGATGAAGATCAACGATGCGGTAGGCCGCGCCTTCGACGAGCGCCAGACTTTCCGCATCGACCACTATCTGGGCAAGGAGACGGTGCAGAACCTGCTCGCGCTGCGTTTCGGCAACGCGCTGTTCGAGCCTGTCTGGAAGGCGGAGCACATCGATCATGTGCAGATAACCGTGGCCGAAACGATCGGCGTCGGCCAACGCGCCGGCTACTACGACCACGCCGGCGCATTGCGCGACATGGTCCAGAATCACATGCTGCAGCTGTTGTGCCTGGTCGCGATGGAACCGCCGGCTTCGCTCGAACCCGATGCCGTTCGCGACGAAAAGCTCAAGGTGCTGCGAGCCTTGCGCCGCATCGATGGACAGAACGCCGGCCAAGTGAGCGTTCGCGGCCAGTATCGTGCTGGTGCTGCCGACGCGCGCGCAGTGCCCGGCTATCTCGAGGAGGTCGGCAACGCCGATTCGCGCACCGAAACGTTCGTCGCGCTGAAGGCCGAGGTCGGCAACTGGCGCTGGGCCGGCGTGCCGTTCTACCTGCGTACCGGCAAGCGGCTGACCGAGCGCGTCTCGGAAATCGTCGTGACATTCCGCGCGATTCCGCATTCGATTTTCGCCGGCATCAGCGGGCAGATCCTGCCGAACAAGCTCGTGCTGCGGTTGCAGCCCGATGAAGGCGTAAAGCTGTGGTTGATGAACAAGGTGCCCGGGCCGGGCGGCTTGCGCCTGCGCCAGGTGCCGCTGGACATGTCGTTCGCCGATACGTTCGGCGGCCGCCAGCCGGAAGCCTACGAGCGCCTGCTCATGGACGTGGTGCGCGGCAATCCGACGCTGTTCATGCGCCGCGACGAAGTCGAAGCGGCGTGGCGCTGGATCGATCCGATTCTGGCAGCCTGGTCGGCGAGCGAGGAAGGTCCGAAACCGTACACGGCTGGATCATGGGGGCCCGGAGCTGCGGTCGCGCTTATCGAGCGCGATGGACGCACCTGGAATGAGGAAGTGGCTTGAGCGATAGCAGCAACAATTCGGCGCAGCGCTACGTCGAACACGACTTCGCGAACAGCGCGGAGTTGGCCGATGCGCTTGCTGCAGATGTTGCAGGCCGGCTACGCGCGGCGATTGCATCGCGCGGGCGCGCCTTGCTCGCACTCTCCGGTGGTACTACGCCACGACAGTTCATGCACGCATTGTCGAGCCAGCAACTCGAGTGGTCGCGGGTCATCGTCACGCTTTGCGACGAGCGTTGGGTGCCGCCACAGCAGGAGCGTTCGAACGCGCGCCTGATTCGCGAAGATATGTTGCAGGGCGCCGCGTCAGCCGCGACATTCGTTCCGCTGTATGTCGACGCGCCAGATCCGGAATCGGGTCTCGCGCAAGCCGCTGCCCAAGTCGCGGCGCTGCCGCTTCCGATCGATGTGGCGGTGCTTGGGCTCGGCCTCGACGGCCACACGGCTTCGCTGTTTCCGGACGGCGACCGGATCGATGCGGCGCTCGATGCCCGCGGCGCCGCGCTGGTGCTGCCGATGCGCTCGCCGTCCGCGGGTGAGCCGCGCATCACCTTGACCCTGCCCGTGCTGGTTGCCGCGCGAGCCTTGTATCTGCACATCGAAGGCCCAGAAAAGAAACAGGTGTTCGCGCGCCTCGTGAAAGGCGAAGACGCGTCGCCACGAAACCCTCTGCGCGCGCTGATGCAACATGCCGGCGTCCCGCTCGTCGTTTACTGGTGCGATTGATTCGCGCCCGCAGGAACCAAGTGCCATGAATCCGACCGTCACCCGTGTCACCCAACGCATCATCGAGCGCAGCCGCGGTCCGCGCGCAGCCTACCTGGCGCGTATCGCCGCTGCGCGCGATTCCGGCCCGCATCGGCGCCGCCTGTCGTGCGGCAACCTCGCCCACGGCTTTGCCGCATGCAATGTCGGCGACAAGGCGTCCTTGCGCGCCGCTCAGGCGCCCAACCTCGCGATCGTGACGGCCTATAACGACATGCTCTCGGCGCACCAGCCGTTCGAGCGCTATCCGGAGCTGATCCGCGAAGCCGCGCGCGCGGTCGGCGCGACGGCGCAGGTTGCCGGTGGAGTGCCGGCGATGTGCGACGGCGTCACGCAGGGCAGGGCGGGCATGGAACTGTCGCTGTTTTCGCGTGACGTGATTGCGCTGTCGGCGGCCGTCGCTCTGTCGCACGACATGTTCGACGCCACGCTGTTCCTCGGCGTCTGCGACAAGATCGTGCCGGGCTTGCTGATCGCCGCGCTGACGTTCGGCCATCTGCCGGCCGTCTTCATTCCGGCCGGGCCGATGACCAGCGGCATCGGCAACGAAGAGAAAGCGAAGGTCAGGCAGTTGTTTGCCGAGGGCAAGGCCACGCGCGAGGAACTGCTCGAAGTCGAAGCCAAGTCGTATCACGGTCCGGGTACCTGTACATTCTACGGCACCGCGAACTCGAACCAGATGCTGATGGAGATCATGGGCCTGCATCTGCCGGGAACGACGTTCGCCAATCCGAACACGCCGCTGCGCGATGCGATCACGGCCGAAGCGACGCAACGCGCGGCCGCGATCACGGCGCTGGGCAACGAGTACATTCCGGTCGGTCACGTCATCGACGAGCGCGCGATCGTCAACGGCGTGGTCGGCCTGAACGCGACCGGCGGATCGACGAATCACCTGTTGCACCTGATCGCGATGGCGCATGCCGCGGGCATCGAACTGCGGCTCGAGGATTTCCACGATCTGTCCAGTGTCGTGCCGCTGCTGACACGCATCTATCCGAACGGCGTCGCCGATGTTAACCATTTCGATGCGGCCGGCGGCATGGGTTTCCTGATCGGGCAACTGCTCGACGCCGGTCTGCTGCACGAAGAGGTGCAAACCGTGGCCGGCAAGGGACTCGATGCCTATCGCGTTTCGGCGCGGCTCGCCGCGAGCGGCGCCGTCGAGCGCGTGCCGGTGCCCGCACAAAGCGCCGACCTTGGCGTGCTGCGGCCAGCATCCGATCCGTTTCGCATCGATGGCGGTCTACGCGTGCTCAGCGGAAACATCGGCACGGCTGCGATCAAGATATCGTCGGTCCCGGCGGATCGCCTGATCGTCGAGGCGCCGGCGATCGTCTTCGACGACCAGAATGATGTGAAGGCGGCGTTCGAGCGCGGCGAACTCGATCGCGATTTTGTCGCCGTCGTGCGCTTCCAGGGACCGCGTGCGAACGGCATGCCGGAACTGCACAAGCTGACACCGGCGCTCGGCGTGCTGCAAAGCCGCGGTTTCCGCGTCGCGCTGGTGACCGATGGGCGCATGTCCGGCGCTTCCGGCAAGATTCCGGCTGCTATCCACGTAACTCCGGAGGCAAGCGTCGGCGGCGTGCTCGCGAAGATTCGCGATGGAGACATCGTGTGCGTTGACGCGCAGGCCGGCACGCTGGAGGTAAAAGTAGACAAATCCACTTTGGATCGGCGTGAAGCGATGCTACCGGACCTGGCCGCGAACGAACACGGGCTCGGACGCGAATTGTTCACGCTGTTCCGGCGCGCGGTCGGAGCTGCCGACACCGGTGCAAGCGTACTCGGAGACGCGGTATGAGCGCGATCGACAAAAAACAGACACAAGTCGAAGCGGCGCTGCGCCTGGCACCGGTTGTCGCCGTCGTCGTCATCGAGGCATTGGCCGATGCCGTGCCCCTGGCATCGGCGCTCGTGCGCGGCGGCATCAGGGCGATAGAGGTGACGTTGCGCACGCCAGTCGCGCTCGACGCGATCCGCGCGATCGCGGGCGATGTCGAAGGCGCACTCGTCGGCGCAGGGACACTGCTGACGCCTGCCGACATCGCGGCTGCGGAAAGGGCAGGCGCGCGTTTCGGAGTTTCGCCCGGCGTGACAC
Organism: Rudaea sp.; assembly: GCA_035693405.1. Lineage (GTDB taxonomy): Bacteria > Pseudomonadota > Gammaproteobacteria > Xanthomonadales > Rhodanobacteraceae > Rudaea. The sequence goes on from DASSGP010000424.1 coordinate 18,258, forward strand.
ACGCTCTGCTCGGCGCCGCGGACGATTCGCCACTGCCATACCTGCCCGGTGCCGCGACGGCGACCGAGGCGATGCAATTGCTCGAGCGCGGTTATCGCTTCCAGAAATTCTTCCCGGCCACGCAGGCCGGTGGTCCGGACTATCTGCGCGCGCTCGCGTCGCCGCTGCCCGGTATCCGCTTCTGTCCGACTGGCGGAATTACCGTAGCGACGGCGCGCGACTGGCTCGGCTTGCCAAACGTGATCTGCGTCGGCGGCTCATGGATGTGCTCTGCAAAACTCCTGCACGCGGGCAACTTTTCCGCGATCGAAGAGCTCGCACTCGCGGCGGCTGCATTGCCGCCGAAATAGGCTTGCTGGCGCTGGAGCCGTGTGACAAATGTCCTGCAATCTACCCGAAAAACTGATGCCAATGTCCTGCACAAAAACGGCGTTCGCGCCGATGACGATTGCAGTGCACAGGTCTACTGTTTGCCGGCATTTCGGATCTCGTGTTCGGGATCGTTACTAGCCGAAACAACGAAGGCTTGGCGACACCTCTGACGGCACGTAAATCCGCAACGCAAGTCGCGGCTTGTCGGCCACGTTCGCGCCGCGAGAGAACAGGGTCCGGCAATGCTCAGCAAAGCCGGAACGTGGCGGGCAATTCCACAGGGCAAATTCTATGAACATTATCAATCGATCGCTGCGCAGAGCAGCGGCTTTGGCATTTCTATTGACGTTAGCGGCGGGGTTCTCAGCCAATGCGTTCGCGGCCGGCCCGTACACCAACAAGGTCATCTATAGTGGGCAAGGGCTGACTGCGGACGGTTTCGGAGGCTACGATCTCAACTTGGAAATTTGCGGAGTGGCCAACGGCGCAGAGGTGGATGGTCCCTATCTGCTTTGGGTACTGACGGCAACCGGCGCAAACAATGCCGATGTCACCGGGCCATGGGGCACGGCGGCGATGACCAAATTCGGCGCTGGGACGTTCAAGTACGTCAGCGGCTGGTACCCCCCGGCGACGCTGCCCGGAAACGTCTGGGCAACCTACGACGGCAGGAACAAGAACGCGCAGTTGACGATCAGCCACGGTTGCCGACCATTCACGACGCAGGGCGCATGGTGCTCGCCGGGTTTCTGGAAGAACGCCCTGAAAGTTACTACTGTTCCCAATGCCTGGACGCTGATTGACGTGCCGCCCGACTTCCCGACGCCTGACTCATATTTCAACGACACGGTAGTACCGGATTTTTACGCCAATCCGTTTGCGCCTGCGCCTGGTCCCACACTGTTGACTGTGTTGAACAATCCCTCCATTGGTCCGGCCGCTCCACCGCTCGATCTCACTGCCTTCAATGCGACTGGGGCTTACCTCACGGACAACATACCGGGCTATCAGTTTGACATTACCCTGCTGGGGGACGACGACAGCGACACATGCCCGATCGATCATTTTGGAAATTACAAAAACCCTCAATAGGTTCAAACAGGACACCCTTACCTCAGAAGAACGAGGTAAGGGTCGTCCCGTCCGGGTGCTGACGGCAGCATCGCTGCCGTCAGGCGAGGCGGCGCCGAATGTCTTTCGACGAGACGCGGCTATCGCCAATCTGCGAGCCGCCGCGTGTGCCTTACGCTGTTTCCTGCTGACCGCCGGACGAAGAGCGCATCCCACCGCTCGCCGTGCCCGTATTACGAACGTGCTCGAGCGCCGTGGCGTTGAGGAAACGCGGCGCGAGGCAGGGGTTAAGCGAGCACCCTGCAGGGACGACGAACCAAACACTACAGTTGAGTCCTGCCCGTACCGATCAGCCGCGCGAGCGCACCGGTCCGGTCGATCCGCGGATCACGAGTTCCGGACTGAAACCTTCGTTGACTACTGCGCGTGCAGCGTCACTTGTGTTGTCGCGCTTGAGCTCGGCAAGCAGGCGCAACGTCGC
>DASSGP010000425.1:0-4824 GCA_035693405.1 Rudaea sp.
CTGGAGAAGAACACTCAGCCGCTATCGCACGCCGAATGCCGCGCGCAGCGTTTTTGAGCTCGCGGTCACGGCGCTGCCATTCATGCTGGCCTGGTTCACGATGTACTGGGCGCTGGCGCATGGGCACGTGTGGCTGTACGCACTTCTGCTCGTCCCGGCGGCTGGCCTGCTCATCCGCCTGTTCCTGATCCAGCACGATTGCGGGCATCGCGCGTTCTTCGCCAGCCGCAGGGTCAACGACTGGGTCGGCCGCGTCCTCAGCATCTTCACGGTGACGCCGTACGACCACTGGCGCTACACGCACTCGATTCATCATGCGACGTCCGGCAACCTCAGCAAGCGCGGTGTCGGCGATGTCGATACGATCACCGTTGCCGAATATCAGGCGCGGTCGCCCTGGACGCGCCTGCGCTATCGCGCCTACCGCCACCCGATCGTCATGTTCGGAATCGGCCCATTCTTTCTCTTCGTCCTGCAGAATCGCCTTCCGGCCGGATTCATGCGCCACGGATGGCAGCCGTGGCTGAGCACGATGGCGACGAATGTTGCCGTGGCTGCGGTCGTCGCATTGCTGATCTGGGCCGTGGGTCCGGCCGCGTTTTTCCTGATCCACGCGCCGATCCTGTTGCTGGGCGCCGCGGCTGGCGTGTGGCTGTTCTACGTGCAGCACCAGTACGACCGGACCTACTGGGACTACGCGGGCGCCTGGAACGTGCACGAGGCCGCGCTGCGCGGCAGTTCACATTACGATTTGCCGCCGGTCCTGAGATGGTTCACCGCCAACATCGGCGTGCACCACGTGCATCACCTGTCGAGCCAGATTCCGTACTATCGCCTGCCCCGGGTGCTGCGCGACCACCCCGAGCTGCGTGACATGGGGCGCCTGACGCTGTGGAACAGCTTCAAATGCGTGCGCCTGGTACTGTGGGACGAGAGCAGCCGGCGAATGATCTCATTCAAGGAACTGCAACGGCGCGACCGGTTGACTCCCGCCGCTGCGGCCTGACCCGGCAGGCATTCCCAAGGCGAAGCTCAGCCTCGCAGCTCGACCGGAACCAGTTCGAGCTCGATGCGGCGATTGCCGCGCACCACGGTGATGTGAACCGCAGCGCCAATCCGTTCCTCGGTCAGCAGCCGATGCAGATCGTCGAGCGATTCGCAGGCGTTGCCGTCGAGCTGCACGATCAGGTCGCCGGATTCGATGCCGGCTCGAGCCGCCGGACTGTCGCCGGTGACTTCGATGACTCGCACTGCCGAAGCCTGCTCGAGGTTGAAGAAGCGCGCGACGCGGCGCGGCAGCGCCATGTTCTGCGCGGCGATTCCGAGCGACGCGCGGCGCACGCGCCCGTGCCGCAACAACTGCACGGCCACGCGCGAGGCCGCATCGATCGAGGTCGAAAAGCAGATTCCCTGGGCGCCGGCAATGATCGCGGTGTTGACGCCGATCGCGCGACCGTGCGCATCGAGCAGCGGCCCACCGGAATTGCCGGGGTTCAGCGCGGCGTCGGTCTGGATCACGTCGTCCATGAGCCGGCCCGTCGTCGAGCGCAGGCCGCGGCCGAGCGCGCTGATGACGCCTGCAGTCACGGTCGAAGCGTAGCCGAGCGGATTGCCGATCGCGACGACGAGCTGGCCGACGCGGATCGTGCGCGCCGATCCCAGCTCGATGCTCGGCAGCGGTGAGGCGCTGGCGACTTTCAGCAGTGCCACGTCGGTGTGCGGATCGTCACCGATCAGGTCGGCGTCGATTGCCTGACCCGCCGCCGTGTGCACAATGACCTGCTTCGCGCGCTGCACGACGTGCGAATTGGTCAGGATCAATCCGTCTGGCGTAAACAGGAATCCGGAGCCGGCCCCGCCCTGCGAGCGCTTGTCGTGACGCACTTCGATCGCCACGACGGCCGCCGCGGCGACCTCGTAGACCGAGGAAACGACGCGCGAATAGGCATCCATTGCCGCATCTTCGGCCGGGTTGGCTGGAGCGAGCCCGCCGGAATCATCGATATCGAGCATTAGCGCAAGTTGAGGGCGATTTTTCAGAGCTCAAGTCACCCGAACAGACCGCGCCTTGCAACGGCCGCGCCTCGAGCGGCTATCATCGCCCGCAGATTTTCAAACTTTGCGGAGTGCGAAGTGACACGAGGAGTCAACCTGCCATCCCCTTGGCTCTCCGGCAGACCGGTGAGCCGCTGATGTCGCGCCTGCGCGTGTTCGTCCTCGTCGTGCTGACGATGATTGCCTTCGCCGGCAATTCGCTGCTGTGCCGCGTCGCACTGAAAGCAACCCGGATCGACGCGGCGACATTCACGACGGCGCGCATCGTCTCGGGGGCGCTTGCGCTGTGGCTGATCGTGCGCCTGCGCGACGGCGTGCATCCGGTAGCGGGAAGCTGGCGTTCGGCGCTGGCGCTGTTCGCGTATGCGGCCGCATTTTCCCTTGCGTACGTCAGCCTGCCGGCCGGCACCGGCGCGCTGCTGCTGTTCGGCGCGGTGCAGGCGACGATGATCGGATACGGGCTGTGGCGCGGCGAACGCATGCGGCCGCGCCAGGTTCTTGGTCTGGCCAGCGCGTCCGCCGGCCTCGTCGTCTTGACGCTTCCCGGCATTTCGGCCCCTCCCCTTCAAGGCACGCTGCTGATGCTTGGCGCCGGCATCGCCTGGGGCATCTATTCGCTGCGCGGCAGGAGCGGCGGCGATCCACTGCGCGCGACGGCCGGAAATTTCCTGCGCGCGGTGCCGTTCGCGACCGCCCTGAGCATCGCGGCAGCTCAATGGCTCTCTCTGGACTACGCCGGCATCGCCTATGCGGTAGCGTCCGGAGCGCTGACCTCGGGGGTCGGCTACGCGATCTGGTACACGGTGCTGCCGGGATTGAGAGCCACGCACGCCGCAACAGTGCAACTCAGCGTGCCGGTCATCGCTGCAGTCGGCGGTATCGCGTTTCTCGGCGAGCAAATGACCCTGCGGCTGCTGATTGCCGCGGCCGCGATCCTCGGTGGAATCGCCCTCGTGGTCGTCGTCCGGCCGCAGCCCAGATAATCGCGGGCGTTGCGAGCGCGGGAACCAAGGACTGATATTTGTCTCGCTCGGCCGCGGGTTCCTGAAATCAGGGACTCCGCCGGGTGGACCGGCGCGGTTCACGCGCCGGCCTGCGTGCGCTGCGTCGCGATCAATGCAACGAGCGTTCGAACTCATTGACCTGTTCGTCGGCCTGGTCCCTGGCGATGCCGTAACGCTCCTGCACCTTGCCGACCAGATAGTCACGATGACCTTCGAGCCTGCCGAGATCGTCGTCGGTGAGTTTGCTCCATTTCTCCTTGAGCTTGCCGCGAATCTGCGACCACTTGCCCTTGATAATGTCCTGGTTCATACCATTGCTCCTCGGTAGTTCATTCCTGCAAAAAGGCGGAAACGAAGGCGTCCCGTCCGACACCCGTGTTACGCATCCGCGACGATAGATCAGTGAGCCCTAATACGCGTGGCCGCTTGTCGAGCCGAATCGATCGCCGACTGCCGCCGCGCACTGTGCTGCGCTGGCGGCACTCGTTTGACTACAGTTTGCCCAGCACAAGCAGGATGATCACGATCAGCAGCAGCAAACCCAGGCCACCGCTGGGAAAGTATCCCCATGATTGACTGTGCGGCCACGTGGGAAATGCGCCTATCAGCATCAGTATCAACACCACCAGCAGAATCGTACCCAAGCTCATCGTATTGCTCCCAGTAGGCAAATGGTCTCGCGGCAAGTCGAGCCAGCGATCGCGTGCTGCCGCTATCGGCAGGCCATTCGCGGCACCGAGCGAGAGTTCTACGCGGAAGGCACGCGAATGACTGTTCGGTGGCGAACATTTGCGAGTCGCGCGCCAATCGGCGGGATTGTGAATCATGGACATGTGGCCAATAATCTTCTCCGCCGCCGAACCCTGTGCCATGGCTCCCGAACCTTTGCAGCCCAGCCGCATGAACCACAGCGCCACATGGCGCCTGCACCGCTTCACGCGTGCCGGTGCCGCGGACTCTGCGCGCGGCGTCGGCGAAGACGTGCGTGTGTTTTTCGGCGCGGTCATCGAGCACTTTGCCGGTGAGGGATGCTGGATGCAGGCAACCGCACCGGCGCGCGGCGGTGGAGTCGACGTCTGGTTCAGACTTCCAGTGGCACCCGCCGATGCGGACTTCAGGTTGGTCTGGTCCCGTCTTCTGGCGTCGTCCGGACTCGCGAGTCAGGCTATCTCCGGCCGCAACTGATCCACGCGCAAAGGCCCGTCATGCTAGCTGGATGAGGCAGGCATGGCCGCCGTCGCGCCAGCCAGCTGCGCTGGTCGCAGATTAGTATACAAGTCCACAACGCGTTCCATCAGCGCGGGCGCACTCCATGCTTGCGCTTCTTCCGGTCCTGCCGCCGCCAGCTTGCTGCGCTCTGCAGGCGAGCGCAGCAGCTCGGCGACGTTGCGTGCGAACTTGCCGACGTCCGGCTCGCTTACGCGCGCGCTGCGCGCGCCTCTGAGCACGGTAGCCGTCCCCATGACAGCCGTGGAGACGATCGGAACGCCCAGCGCCATCGCCTCGATAAGGACCAGCCCCTGCGTTTCGGTCGGCGAGGCGAAGACAAAAACATCGCCGGCCTTGTAGCAGTCCAGCAGTCGCGTGCGCCGGTCGAGATTGCCGACGAAGCGCACGTTGCCATCCAGCCCGAGCGTCGCGGCGCGCTGGCGCAGGCGATCGGCATCGGGTCCCTCGCCGGCGATGATGAAGACGAGCTCCGGGAATTCATCCACGAGCGCGCGCGCGACGTCGAGCAGAAACGTGATGTTCTTTTCCGCGGCGA
>DASSGP010000426.1:0-4842 GCA_035693405.1 Rudaea sp.
AGCATGTAGGGCGTTCCGGTCTGCTGCTGCGCGCGCAACACCTGCCAGTGATCGTCGAGCGTGATGCCGGCGACGACTTCGCAACCGACCGGCACCTTCGCCTGCATCGCGGCGATGGCCATCGGGGCGTGCCATTCCCACGGCGTTGCGATGATGACCGCGTCGACTCCGCCCTTGCTCAAAAGCTGCTCGTAGGCATGATCGCTGCCGGTGAACACTCGCGGCTTGGGTTTGCCCGCTTCGGCGATGTCTTTCAGCGCGCTGTCGAGCATGAATTGCTCGATGTCGCAGATTGCGCTGACGACGACGTCGTCGCGCTGAAGCAGGTTCTGCAGATGATTCTGCCCGCGCAAGCCCGTGCCGATGATGCCAATCTTCAGCTTTTCGCCGGAGCGGCGGGACTTGCCGAGTCCGCTGAGTGGCAGGGCCAATGCGGCGGTCGCCACTGCGGTGCCGATGAATTCGCGTCGCTTCATGGATGTGATTCCTGCGAGGGAGTCGAGGGAGAATTCGTTGTGCTGGTGCCAGCCGATGCGATTGCCGTCGTGCGCACGCGCGGCAGTAACGCTTCGACATCGGCACGCTGCGCATGACCGAGGCCGGCACCTGCATTGGCCGCGCCGCACGCGGCGCCGAGGCGGAGCATCGTTTCGAGGTTGTCGCCACGGACCAGGCTCATGGCGAGCCCGGCTACGAGGCAGTCGCCGGAGCCCACGGCGCTGACGACGCGCTCGATCGTGACGTTCGCGTGCAGCATGGCGTTGCCACGTGCGGCCACGACGCCGTCCGCTCCGAGCGAGACCACCGGCATCGGCACGCCTCGCGCGAGCAGCATGCGAAGCGCTGCCGCAGCATCGCCGATGTTGTCGACAGGTTTGCCGAACAGCACGGCGGCTTCGTCGCGATTGGGTTTAACCAGGAATGGACGTGCCTCGATGGTCAGGCGCAGTGCCGCGCCGCTGGTATCGACCAGACAGGGCACGCCCGCGCTCTGCAGTTCGCGCACGAAACCGGCATAAGTCGCGTCATCGAACCCCGGCGGAAGACTGCCGGACATCACGGCCAGATCCGATTCGAGGGCAAGGCTACGGAATGTGGCGAGCATCTTTTCGCGAGTGGCGGCATCGAGTTCGGGGCCGGGCTCGAGCAGTTCGGTGATGCGTCCGTCGCGTTCGCGGATCGCAAGGCACGTGCGAATGCTCCCCGGAACCTCGATGCCGTGGAATTCGACGCCGCGCTCGCGCATCAGCGCTGCGATTGCCGGGCCCGACGCCGCGTCGACGAGCCCGACCAGGCACACTCTTTCGCCGAGCGACGCGATCGTCTGCGCCACGTGCAGGCCCTTGCCGCCAAAGCTCACGCGAACACCGCTGATGCGCTGCATCGCGCCGGCGCGCAACACGTCGACGTCGACGAGCTTGTCGAGCGCCGTGTTGAAGCCGGCTACGGTGATCATGTCGCGAGCAAGGCGCGCACTTCGGCTGCATCCGGTTGGGACGGCGTGCCGCCGAGGCCGCGCGTCGAAAGCGCGCCGCAGGCCGAGCCCCAGCGCAGGCATTCGCGCAGCGGCTGCTCGCGCAGCCAGGCATGCAGGAAACCGGCGTCGAACGAATCTCCGGCACCGGTCGTGTCGATCGGGTCGATCGCGAACGCCGGAACTTCGAGCAGAGCGTCCTTTGCCAGCGTCGCGCAGCCGCGCCGGCCGAGTTTCGCAACGACGCGGGTGCGGTCGCTGCTCGTGCGGCGCAAGCCACCAGCCAGATCGGTCGTTCCGCTTATCGCCGCCAGTTCGACTTCGTTCGGAAAGAGCACGTCCACTGCTTCGAGGGTCTCGAACAGATCGCGATCCCAGCGTTCGGCTGGATCGAATCCCGGATCCAGTGATGTGCTCAGGCCGGCCGAGCGCGCAAGCGCGAACAGCCTGCGGAACGCGGGCCGCAGATCGTGCTGCAGGAAGAACGACGATACGTGCAGGTGTCCGGCATCATCGAGTGCCCAGGCATCGACGTCGGCCGCGCGGAGCGCGGCGATCGAACCCGCAAAGGTCACCAGCGCACGGTCGTTGGCCGACGTGATCGAAATCGTGACGCCGGTTCGCAGCGCGGGATCGCGCGACAGGCCAGACACGTCGATGCCGGCGGCGCGCAGCGTCTCGATGCAGTAGTCGCCCCAGGAGTCGGCCCCGACCTTGCCGATGAACGCGACCGGATTGCCGAGTCGCGCCAGGCCCATCGCGCAGATCGCCGACGAACCGCCGAGTGTCATGACGAAGTCATCGACGAGCACTTCCTTGCCGGGCGCGGGAAACGATTGGTAGCCGCTGCAGATAAGGTCGACGTTGATGTCGCCGGCGACAAGAATCTTCTTCACGCTGGACTCCGGTGAATGCTGAATTCCTCGACGACGCGCGTCAGCACGCCTTGGGAAGGCGCATCGGGTTTGAACCCGAGGTGCAGGCAGTTGAAGAAGGCCAGCAACTGGCCGACCAGCACATCTAGCAGCGGCGCGTCATCATCACCCAGGGCAGCAAGGCCTGGTATTTCGACGGCGAGTTGGCCTGGGCGCAACAGATCGCCCGGAATGCCGTCACCGACCAGCACACGGCGCGTGCCGAGACCCTTGCGGTCAAGTTCGCGCAGCACATCGTGTTCGAAGGCGCGCACGGTCGCGTCGCAGGACAGGAACGCGACGACGAGCGTGTCCGCATCGACCGCGGCCAGCGGCCCATGGCGCAGACCGAGAAATGTTTCGGCGCTGGTCTGCACGCGGCCCGCCGACATCTCGAGCATCTTCAACGCGGATTCGCGCGCCGATCCGAAACGCACGCCGCTGCCGAGATAGACTGCGCCGAAAAAACCGCTGCGCGCGACTGCGGCAAGGCTGTCGGCGTCGCGTTCGATCACGCGTGATGCCAGCGCGGCAACGCGCGTCGCGCGCTCGGTATACATGTGCAATCGTTGCATCCAAGCCAGTGCCCGGCCGGCGAGCAGCAGATTCGTGAAACTACTGGTCATGACCAGGCTGCGATCGTTCGTGCGCTCGTCCAGGACGATTGCGGCGACGCGCGGATCATCGCGATAGCGCGTGGCGAGCCGTCCGCGCGCGTTGCAGGTGATGATCAGATGCCGGTATTGCGGCACCTCGGCGAGAACCTTGTCGACGACGGCCGCGCTCTCCGGGCTGTCGCCCGAGCGTGCGATCGATACCAGCAGTCCGCGGCCCGGCGCAAGCGTGCCGCGCAAGTGCGTGAGCAAGGTGCCCGCGGCGATCGCCTGCACCGGCAGATTTAACGCCGCCTGCAATCCTGTCGCCAGGCACTCGCCGACGTAGTTCGAACTGCCGGATCCCGTGAAAACGATCGCGTCGGGTTGTGGGTCGAACATGTCGTGCAGGTCGCCTGCTTCGATCGCTTTCGCCAGTGCCTGGGACGTTTCGACCCAGCTGGCGGGCTGTTGCAGGATCTCCGATAGGGTATGCAAATAGCCGCGATCGCGCTGCGCATTGTCGTTGCGAGCGAGCAGGCTACCGAGTTCGGAAGGATTGACAGTCACACCGGATTCAATTAAAAATGAAAGATATCGAAAGAATAAGAAGGCTAACCGAAATGAAACGAAGCAGTCAAGCCGCGCCAGCGTCGACGCTCGACCGGCTCACGCTGAGTCATGGCAAGCGGGCGCGCCTGTGGCGGCTGCTCTACGATCACGGTCCACGCAACGGGACGCTGGTCGTGCTGCCGCTCGATCAGGGACTCGAACACGGTCCGGCCGATTTCTTTCCGCATCCTCCGGCCGTCGATCCGGACTATCAGTTTCGGCTTGCGATCGAAGGCAACTATTCCGCGATCGCGCTCGGCGTCGGCCTGGCCGAAAAATACATGGGTGATTACGCCGGGCGCGTGCCATTGATACTCAAGCTCAACGGCAAGACGAATATTCCCGATGACGCGCAGGCGACGTCGCCCGCGATCGCATCGGTCGAGGACGCCGTGCGGCTTGGCGCCGATGCGGTTGGCTACACGATCTACGTCGGCTCGCCGCGACAGGACGACGAACTGCGCCGCTTTCGCGAGGTACGCCAGGATTGCGAGCGGTTCGGCATGCCGCTGGTGCTGTGGTCGTATCCGCGCGGCGCCGGCATCGACGCGAAGGGCGGCAAGAACACGCTGTACGCGCAAGACTACGCGGCGCGCGTCGCACTGGAACTCGGTGCCGATATCGTCAAGCTGCATGAACCCCAAGAAAACAACGCCGACACGCCGATGCCATATCGCACCTTGAAGGAGAACGCGGCGGCGCGCACTCAGCGCGTCGTACGCTCGGCCGGACGCACGCTCGTGCTGTTCTCCGGCGGCGAGAAGAACGATGACGACGCCGTGGTGTTGCGCAAGGTTCGGTTCTACATGGACAGCGGTGCGACCGGCGTGATGTTCGGTCGCAACATGTGGCTGCGTCCATTCGATCAGGCCGTGGCGTTGAGCCGCGCCGTGCACAAGATCATGGCGAAGTATCCGCGCTGAGGGGTGTGGCCCGCGAATGTGTACTTGCGACCTGTTGCTGCGTGAAGGCCGATTGGTTTCGTCGAAGGACTCGCACGTTTCTGCATCGCCCTTCGGTACGGGTTCGTCGTCCGGCGCGGAGTTGCCGCTCGCGCGATTCGAGCCGCGCAGCATGCTGCAGGTCGCAGCAACACGCGTCGAGCGCGCGCGCTTTCCGGTCATCGACCTGCACACGCACCTGTCGTGGTCGGCGACCGTACGCAGTGGAGTCGCCACGGGCGAGCGCATGCAGTACTTCGCCGAACCACGGGACCTGCTGCCGGTGATGGATCGCAAGAACGTGCGCA
>DASSGP010000427.1:0-10539 GCA_035693405.1 Rudaea sp.
GCCCTGCACGATCGTGACCTTGCGTTGCTTGCTCATGCCGGCCAGACCGCCGGTCAACTGCGCGACGACCTTGTCCTTGAACGCGCCGAGCTTGGCGATGTCGATTTTCGGCTCGCCGAAGCTGATGCCGATGTCGGCCGAGTGCGACGCCTCGTCGATCAGGCGCGCCGCGTGCAGCAGCGCCTTGGAAGGAATGCAGCCGACGTTGAGGCAGACGCCGCCGAGCGTTGCGTAGCGCTCGATCAGCACGGTGTTCTGGCCGAGGTCGGCGGCGCGGAAGGCCGCGGTGTACCCGCCGGGTCCCGAGCCGAGCACCGCGACCTGGCATTCGATGTCGGCCTTGCGCCCCGTCGCCGCGGCAGGTTTCGGGCCGGACGCAACCGCTGCTGGCGGTACGCTTTCGCCCCCTCTCCCGCTGGCGGGAGAGGGCTGGGGTGAGGGTGGCGTTTGGCCGGGCTGACTCTTCCCAGCGCCACCCTCACCCGCCGCGCTGCGCGCGGCGACCTCTCCCGCTGGCGGGAGAGGCGATGTCGTATCCGCTCCCGCGCTTTCGATCACGGCAACGACGGCGCCTTCCGACACTTCGTCGCCGAGCTTGACCTTGACCTCCTTGACGACGCCGGCAATCGACGAAGGCACTTCCATCGTCGCCTTGTCCGATTCGAGCGTGACCAGGCCCTGGTCCTTGGCGACCCTGTCGCCGGCTTTCACCAGCACTTCGATCACGGGTACATTTGTATAGTTTCCGATGTCCGGAACTTTGACTTCAGTCGTTGCCACGGTCGGGCTCCTTCGCTCGGGTCGTCAGCGCGGCGCGAAAACGCGCGCGCCATTCATTGCGTTTGCTGTCGAAGCCGGCGCTGCCGTTCGCCGCGTCCACGGACGACTCGGCAGGCCCCGGTTCGATGATTGTTTCTGGCGCCGCGGCGCGCGCCATTGTTTCGCTCGACTGGCCGGCGCTGCGAATGCGCGCGCGCAGTTCGGCCAGCCGGCGCTGTTCGGCGCGCGTGCTGTGCTGCTGCTGCTCGCTCTGTTCGCGGCGCGCGGCCACAAGTTCGCGCGATTTGCGATTGGCGTAGTCGATCGATGCGCGGAAGTCCGGCAGGTGATGCGTTTCGACGTCGGGCAGCAGGCAGTCGAACACGATGTAACTGTCCTCGATCCACAGCCCATGCCGCTTGATCACGATGCGCGATTCGCGTTCCTCGTGGAAGAAACGGATCCAGGCCAGATCGGGTTCGCGACTGAGACCCAGATAGAGCGTGCGCATCGACGAGTGCACGCGCGACCACGTGGTCTTCTTCAGGTCGAGATCGACGATTCCAATGTCAGTGAAGTCCGCCGACATGGCTCGCATTCACAGCAGCGCGCGCCGCATGTCGCCGAGCAGTTGCGCCAGGTAGGCCGTGAAGCGCGCCGCCGACGCGCCGTCGATGACGCGATGGTCGTACGACAGCGACAGCGGCACGATCAGGCGCGGCGCGAACGCCTTGCCATCCCAGACCGGCTTCATCGAAGCCTTCGACACGCCAAGGATCGCGACCTCGGGCGCATTGACGATCGGCGTGAACGCCGTGCCACCGATGCCACCCAATGAGGAAATCGAGAAGCAGCCGCCGGACATGTCGGCCGGCCCGAGCTTGCCGTCGCGCGCCTTGGCGGCGAGCGCGCTCGTTTCCTGCGCTATCTGGACGATGCCCTTCTTGTCGGCATCCTTGAGCACCGGCACGACCAGGCCGTTTGGCGTATCGGCGGCGAAGCCGACGTGGAAATACTTCTTCAGAACGAGGTTTTCGCCGGTGGCATCAAGCGAGGCGTTGAAGTCCGGATACTTCTTCAGCCCGGCGACGACCGCCTTGATGATGAAGCCAAGCATCGTGAACTTGATGCCGGCCTTCTCATGTTCCTTGTTGAGCGTGACGCGCAGCGCTTCAAGGTCGGTGATGTCGGCGTCGTCGTGCTGGGTGACGTGCGGAATCATGACCCAGTTGCGCGCAAGGTTCGCGCCGGAGATCTTCTTGATCTTTGACAGCGGCTTGGATTCCACTTCGCCAAATTTGGAAAAATCCACTTGTGGCCAAGGCAGCAGATTCAGGCCGCCCCCGCCGGCGGCAGCGCGCGGCGCGGCGCCGGCGGCCAGCGCCTGCTTGACGAAGTTCTGCACGTCTTCCTTCGTTATGCGGTTCTTGCGGCCGCTGCCGCTGACCCTGCCGAGGTCGACGCCGAGTTCGCGCGCGAAGACGCGGATCGCCGGGCTTGCGTACGGCACCTTGTCCGGCATGACGGTATCTGCGCCGAACGCCACGGGCGGCGAACGCGGGGCGCCTGCGTCGCTCTTCGCCGGTTCGGCGGCGGGAACTGGAGCGGGCGCAGCGGGTTTCGCCTCGGCCGCGGGACTGGCCGGCGCCGCCGCCGTGCTCGCCGGTGCGGGTTTCGGAGCTTCGGCCTTCGCAGGCGTTGCCGCCGCTTCGCCGCCGGCTTCGATCAGTGCGACTACGGTTCCTTCCGAAACCTCGTCATTGAGCTTGACCTTCAGTTCCTTGACGACTCCGGCGATCGGAGACGGAACTTCCATCGTCGCCTTGTCGGACTCGAGCGTGACCAGCCCCTGGTCCTTGGCCACCGTGTCACCGGGCTTCACCAGTACCTCGATCACCGGCACGTTCGTGTAGTTGCCGATGTCCGGAACCTTTACCTCGCTGACCTGCGCCATGTTGCCCTCGTGTCCGCCGCGCGACTGCCTCGCGTAAGGAACGGGGAGGATAGCGCAACGCCGCGTGCAGGCGCGATCAGTCCGGGGGATGCCACGGATCGGTACGCCGATGCGCCAGCTTCTGAAAAGGTTTAAGCGCTCGTGACTTCCGGCCCATTCGGTGCGGCTGCGTGTTGGTGTTATATATAGGTAACACACTTACCAATTCCAAATTCTGTCCAGGGGACGCTGCAATGCTGACGATTCACGATCTGTCCAAAACGTATGCCAATGGCGTCCAGGCCCTGAAGGGTGTAACGCTGGATATTCCAAAGGGCATGTTCGGCCTGCTCGGACCGAACGGCGCCGGCAAGTCGACCCTGATGCGCACGATTGCGACCCTGCAGGATGCAGACACCGGAAGCATCCGCCTCAACGACCTGGATGTGCTCGCCAACAAGCCCGAGGCGCGGCGCGTGCTTGGCTATCTGCCGCAGGAATTCGGCGTCTATCCGAAGGTCTCGGCCGAGGCGATGCTCGATCATTTCGCCGTGCTCAAGGGCGTTACCGCCGGCGGTGAGCGCAAGGCGCTGGTCGAGGCCCTGCTGAAACAGGTCAACCTCTGGGACGTGCGCAAGCGCAAGCTCGGCACGTTTTCCGGCGGCATGCGCCAGCGCTTCGGCATCGCCCAGGCGCTGATCGGCAATCCGCAATTGATCATCGTCGACGAGCCGACGGCGGGCCTGGATCCGGAGGAGCGCAACCGCTTCCTGAACCTGCTCGCGGCGATCGGCGAGAACGTCGTCGTGATCCTGTCGACGCACATCGTCGAAGACGTCACCGATTTGTGCCCGCGCATGGCGATCATTGCGCAGGGCCAGGTGCTGCTGGCCGGACAGCCGGCCGACGCGATGCGCGCGCTCGATGGGCGCGTGTGGCGGCGCACGGTGCCGAACGATGCGATCGAAGGTTATCGCAACCGGCTGACCGTGCTGTCGACACGCCTGGCCGGCGGCAAGACGATCGTGCATGTGCTCGCCGACAGCCGTCCCGACGACGGCTTCGACGCGGTCGCACCGGACCTGGAGGACGTCTACTTCGGCCAATTGCGGCGCCAAGCCGCAACCGCCCGCGCCGCCTGACCGGAGAAGATCATGTTCTCCGAAATCTTCCGCTTCGAGCTGCGCCAGCAGCTCAAGAGTCCCCTGTTCTGGATGATCGCACTCGCGTTCGCCTCGCTGGCATTCGCCGCGGCCGGGTCCGATCACATCCGCATCGGCGGCGGCATCGGCAACACGCACCGCAACGCGCCGTTCGTCGTCGTGCAGATGC
Organism: Rudaea sp.; assembly: GCA_035693405.1. Taxonomy (GTDB): domain Bacteria; phylum Pseudomonadota; class Gammaproteobacteria; order Xanthomonadales; family Rhodanobacteraceae; genus Rudaea. The sequence goes on from DASSGP010000427.1 coordinate 4,025, forward strand.
TGACGTTCTTCACGATCCTCGGCATGTTCCTGATCACTGTGTTCGTGGCCGGGGCCGCTCTGCGCGATTTCGAGGCCGGAACGGCCGAGTTGTTCTTTGCCACGCCGCTATCGCGCCGCGCCTATCTCGGCGGACGCTTCGCCGCCGGATACGTCGCCGCGGTGGTCGTGCTGATCGTCGTCGCGCTCGGACTGCTGACCGGCGTGATGATGCCGTGGGTCGACCCGGCGCGACTCGGTCCGACGTCGTTCGGGACGTATCTGTACGCTTTCGCCGTTGCCGTGCTGCCGGACCTGTTCTTCCTGTCCGCGCTGCTGTTCCTGCTGGCGACGCTGACGCGTTCGATGCTCAGCACCTACATCGGCGTCATTGCGTTCTTCGTGCTGTGGCAGGTCGCCGGCACCGCCGTCGAGGGCCCCGATCATCTGACCCTCGGCGCGATCATCGATCCGTTCGGACTCGGCGCGTTCGACGTTGCGACGCGCTACTGGTCGGCCGAGGATCGCAACACGCGCCTGCCGGAAATCGCCGGCCTGCTGCTGGTCAATCGCGCGCTGTGGGTTTCTCTGGGCGTAGCGTTGATCGCAGCGGCGATGGCCTGGTTCCGGCCCGACCGCGAGGGGTTGCGGTTATGGCGCCGCAAGCGCGCCGTCGTCGCGGCGGTCGAAGCACCGGCGCCGGCGCACGCCGTCGCGTTGCCGGCGGTCGAACTGCGCAGCGGCACGGCCGCGCGCTTCACGCAGTACTGGAAGCTGGCGACGTTCGACACGCGCGGCGTGCTGTTCGGCGTCGCGTTTCTCGTCATGCTCGCCTTCGGACTGTTCAACCTGACCGGCAGCCTCTTGCTCGGCAACGAGATGTTCGGGACGAAGGTTTACCCGGTCACGCATCTGATGACCGAGGCGATGGACGGCAGCTACAACTTCCTGCTGATCATCATCATCGGCTTCTACGCCGGCGAACTGGTCTGGCGCGAACGCGGCGCGCGCATCAGCGAGGTCACCGATGCGTTCTCCCTGCCGGACTTCATTCCGCTGCTGTCCAAGCTCACGGCATTGACGGCGGTGATCGTCGTGTTCCTCGGCGCCGGTGCGCTCGTCTGCGCGGCCTATCAGCTGATCCGCGGCTACACGCACATCGAACCGGGGCTGTACTTGTCGTACATCGCGCTGAACACGCTGCGCTTCGTGCTGGTCGGCGCGCTCGCGCTGTTTCTGCAGGTCATCGCGAACAACAAGTTCCTCGGCTACCTGCTGATCGTGATCTATTTCATCAGCCGCATCGCGCTGACGCAGCTGCACTTCGATCATCACCTGTACAACTTCGGCAGCGCGCCGGATGCGCCGTATTCGGACATGAACGGCTATGGCCATTTCCTAGCCGGCGATTTGTGGTTCCGCGCTTACTGGGGCTGCCTCGCGGTCGCGCTGCTCGTCGTCGCCGCGTTGTTCTGGGCGCGCGGCGTCGCGCAGGGCTGGAAGGAACGCTCGCGCATCGCGCTCGCGCGTTTCCGCGCGCCTTCGCGCGCGTTGTTCGCGGCCTCGCTGGCCGGCTTCGTCGCGATCGGCGCCTGGATCTACTACAACACGAATGTCATCAACAAGTACATTCCGGGCGATGTCGCCAAGCGCCAGCAGGCCGAGTACGAAACGCTGTATCGCAAGTACCTCGACCTGCCGCAGCCGAAGATCACCGACGTGCGCGCCGACGTCGACATCTTTCCACACGAGCGCCGCGTCGAGGTACGCGGCCACTACGCGCTGGCGAACAGGACCGACGCGCCGATCAGCGACCTGCACGTGCGCCTGCCGACGGACATGAAGCTGGTCTCCGCGAAGTTCGCGCCGCATGACGTCGTCAGCGACGATCGCGTGCACGGTTACACGATCTATCGCTTGAAGACGCCGCTCGCACCCGGCGCGTCGATGGACTTCGACTACACGTTGCAGTACTGGAGCCGCGGCTTCCGCAACACGCCGGACGACACGCATGTCGTCGACAACGGCACGTTCATCACGAGCCAGATGCTGCCGCACTTCGGCTACGACGAAGGCGGACAGCTCGAAGACCGCAATGACCGGCGCGAATACGGCATGGGTCCGGTGCCGCGCCTGCCGAAGATCGACGACGAGGCCGCGCGCCGGTACAGCCTGCTCGGCCGCGACGCCGACTGGGTGACGTTCGAAGCGACGTTGTCGACCGAACCGGACCAGATCGCGCTCGCGCCCGGTTACCTGGAAAAGGAGTGGACCGACAACGGCCGCCGCTACTTCCACTACAAGATGGATAAACCGATTCTCGACTTCTTCTCGTTCCAGTCAGCCGCGTATGCGGTCAAGCGCGACAAGTGGAACGACGTGGCGCTCGAGGTCTACTACGATCCGGAACATGCGTTCAATACCGATCGCATGATCGATGCGATGAAAAAGTCGCTGGCGCATTTCAGCACGGCGTTCTCGCCGTTCCAGTTCCGCCAGATGCGCATCCTGGAATTCCCCGGCTACGAGCGCTTTGCCGAAAGTTTCGCCAACACCGTGCCGTTCTCCGAGTCGATCGGCTTCATCGCCGACCTGCGCGATCCGGAGAGCGTCGACTACGTGTTCTACGTGACCGCGCACGAACTCGGCCACCAGTGGTGGGCGCACCAGGTGATTGGCGCGATGGTGCAGGGCGTGACGATGCTCGACGAGACGTTCGCGCAGTACTCGGCGCTGATGGTGCAGGAGCAGGAATACGGCGCGGCGAAGATGCGCAAGTTCCTCAAATACGAACTGGACCGTTACCTGCACGGCCGCGCCGGCGAAGTCGTCGAGGAAATGCCGCTCGCGCTGGTCGAGAACCAGCCGTACATCCACTACCGCAAGGGCTCGATCGTCATGTATTCGCTGAAGGATTACCTCGGCGAGGGCGTGGTCGACAAGACGCTGGCGCGCTACGACCATGACAAGGCGTTCCAGCAGCCGCCGTACACGACGACGAAGGAGTTTCTCGACTACCTGCGCGAGGACGCCGGCCCGGAACGCGCCTCGCTGATCACCGACCTGTTCGAAAAGATGACGATCTTCGACGATCGCATCACGGCGGCGACGGCGAAAAAGCGCGACGACGGCAAGTACGACGTGACGCTGTCGCTGCACGCCGGCAAGACTTACGTCGACGGCGTCGGCAAGGAAACCAGGGCAACGTTCGACATTCCGGTCGACCTCGCAGTGTTCGCGAAGTCGCCGGACGGCCAGGAACAGAACGAAAAAGTCCTGTTCCTGGAAAAACGCATGGTTGCCGACGGCGACAGCAGCGTGACGGTCACGGTCGAAGGCGAACCGTACGAAGCCGGCATCGATCCGTACAACAAGCTGGTCGATCGCGTTTCGGAGGACAACCGGATGCGGGTCGGGAAATAGAACGCTCTGCGAACGGAGACGTTTTTTTAACGCGGATTGCCGCGGATGATCACGGATTTGCGCGCATAGAGCGAGTTCGCGGTGGGCCTTCGTCCGCCTCGAGCGCGCGGCGCATGGTTCCCGGCGAGGTGAAGCCGGTGCGTGCTCTTGTCAAATCGGGGAGGCTGTGCGGCGGCGATTCTAAGCGCTGTGGAATCGCGACGTGCCAGCCTCCCCGACCCGCGTGGCAAATCAGCCGCCGCCACGCAGCTTGTCGTTGTGCTTCTTGTCGTAGACCTTCTTGCTCTGGTGATTCTCGCGGCCCTGGATGTGCGCTTGTTCGGCCGCGCCGACGTGGCCGTTCGCCGCGGCGTTCGCTTCGTTGCGATTGATCCGCGCCTGGCCGCCTTCGAGATGGCCGGCCTCCTTGTTCGACAACGTTCCATGGTTGATGCCGTTGGCGATGCGCTGCTGCTGATTCGCGTTGCGCTGGACGTCGGCTTGCAGACGCTGCGACGAGGCTGAATTCGGATTGCCGGTCACGCCGTTGTGCTTGTCCTGGTAGATATCGCGGCTGACCTGGTTCTGCTGCCGCGTGATCTGCGCTTTCTCCTGCGGCGTGAGCGCCCCGCCGGATTTCAGGTCGCGCGCCTGTGTGCGATCCAGGCTCTGCTCGTCGCGCTCGAGCTGGCCGGCCTCCTTGCTCGACAACTGTCCGGACTGCAGGCCTTGCTCGATGCGTTCCTGCTGGTTCGCGTCACGCTGGGCCGCGACGGCGGCGGGTTGTTCCTGGGCGTGCGCAGAGGCGCAGAGCGCCAGCGATATCGCCAGGGCGAAAAAGCTGCGTTGCATGTGACCTCCTTCGGTCGGATGCGTTGGGTTGCGCTGTCGATTAACGCAACGTCCCGCTCCGCGTTGACACGCAGGCCGAACGCCGGCTGACCGCGGCAGCGGCCAACCGGAAATTTCGTGAGACCGGACTACTTTGCTGCTGCCGGCAGCGCGGCGTTCGCGGTCGGATTGTTCTGGTTTTCCTTGAGCCAGAGCATCGAGCCGTGCACGCGCGCATAACCGCTCGGGTGATCGTAGAACACGGTTTCCTCGAGTGCGCCGGGATGGATCTTGCGATAGGTCGACAGGCGCATCGCCGCCATCGCAAAGCCGTTCGGTTCGCGCGCGGCGTTCAAGCCGTAGGCATCCGCTTCGGCTTCCATCTGCCGGACGATCGAATTGGTCAGCGGCGTGGCGAGGAAGAAAAACAACGCGAGTATTGCCGCCGCCAGCGGCAGGGCGGCCGGGTCGTCGCGGCCCTCGAGGCCGAGCCCTGGGCCCCAGCGCTGCAATGCGCGATCGAGCACGCGATGCGTGAACCAGAAACCCAACACGAACACCAGCGAGATGTAGATCGTGCCGCGCAGGCCGTGATTGAGCACGTAGTGGCCCATCTCGTGGCCGAGCACGGCCTTGATCTCCGGCTCGGAAGTCTTGTCGAGCAGATTGTCGTTCATCGACACGCGCGTCGTGCCGGCGAAGCCCGAGACGTTGGCGCTGACGCGCGTCGTCTGCCGTGACGCATCGAACTCGACGACGTGGTCGGTCGGAATCTGGTTGGCGCGAGCGAGCGAGAGCACCGCTTCGCGCACGCTGCCTTCGCGCAGCGGCTTGTAGTCGTTGTACAGCGGCGCAACGTAAACCGGCGCCAGCATCATCGCGAACAGCGAAAACACAAAACCGATGGCGCTCGCCCAGATCCACCAGCGTTCGCCCGCGCGGCGCACGGCCGCGTAGACCGCGACCAGCACGAGCGGCAGCACGATTACGCTGACCATCAACGATTTCAACTGGTCGCCGAACCAGCCGGCGAAGTCCTGCGTAGCCAGGGCGTACTGGTGCTCGCGGACGTAGTCCGCGTAGATCGACCAGGGCAGGTTCAGCACGAAGCTGGCGACGAGGAACAGCAACACGTAGATCCAGGTATACAGCCAGGGGCGTGGACTGAGCTTGCGCGCCAGATCGCGCAGGCGGCGCGAGATGCCGCCCCACAGCAGCACTGCGGCGACGATGAAGCCGTAGAGGAGCGCCCACAGCTGCAGCCAGTAGCCGCCTTCGAAGTACGCGTCCGATTGAGCGCGCTGTTCCGGCGACAACAGATTCAGGTACGCGTCGGTCGCGCGGTCGACGTCGAAATTCGGCCCGGGTCGCGCGGCGTCGGGAATCTGCAGACCCGGCGGCAGGTCGCGTGCGGTCGGCGCGGTTGCCGGCGCGGCAAGCGCCGCGGCGCACAGACTGATCAACAGCAAAGCCAGTACGGCCAGAATTCTCATCGTTGCGCTCCCCTGGTGAATGCGGTTCGGGCGCAACCTTCGCCGCACGCACGCAATTCGTCAAGTCCGGCTGCGGCAATTGCGACGAAGCGCCGGCCTACAGGTTCGTCTGCAGACCGATGTAGCTGATTGAGGAGGCCTTCTGTTCGAGACCGTTGTGCAGATCCGTGCCCGCCGACACCAGCAGCGTGAAGCGCTTCGACAATTCCCAGCGCGTGCCGAAGTTCAACGTCAGCTCGTTGCGCGAGGAATGCACGTCGCGCTCGTCGTGCAACTCGCCCATGATCTCCAGACCCTCGATGACGTCGTAGCCGATCGCAATGCCGCCGATCCACGTGTCGCCCTGGTCGGACGGACGCAGCCAGCGGCCAAAATCGAAGTTGACGCCCCAGTCCCCGAACTTGTGCTCGAACTGGAACGGCACAAGGTAGCTCACCCCACCCTCGGCCAGCGCCGAACCCGAGACCGGGAACCGCGACTGCACCTGTGGGTACGTCGATATCTGCCAGCCGCCATCGCCCGTGTCGAAAAAGCGCCATTTGACGCCAGCGATGCTGTTACCGGCGCCGGACACATCGCCCAGCCCCTTGTTGCGCTCCAGTTCCCACGGGATCTCGAATTTCAGCTGCAACCGCTCGCCGATACCATAGTTGAAATCCAGCAGCGGCAACTTGAACGTCGTGGTGTCGCCGGCGTGCTCGGACTGCAGTGACGTGTTGATTTCCCAGTGGCCGTCGCCCGGCGTGCCAGGATCGTCCGTCAGCATCGGCGGGCCGCCTTCGGCTTGGGCCCACGCAGAGCCCAGCGCAAG
>DASSGP010000428.1:0-3701 GCA_035693405.1 Rudaea sp.
CGGCGAGAAGGCCAAAACACAAACACTCGTCGGCGCAGGCCTGTTCGATTTCGGTAAAACAGATGGTGCGTTCGACGTTGCTCGCCTGCAACATCCGCTCGGCGTCGCTGCCGATGGCGACCGGCTTCTGGTCGCCGACACCTATAACAACCGCGTGCGCACGCTCGATCTGAAACGCCGGACGGTCTCGCAGTTCGATGGTGGAAAGTATACGTGTATCGATCCCGTCTGCTACCCCACGCGCGAGCCGGCCGCAATCGCGGTTGCATCGAGCGATCGCATCCTGCTGGTCGACACCGGCAATCACCGCGTCGAGGAATACCGCCCGTCGTTGAAGACTTATCACACCTGGGCGCGGTGAAAGCATAGCGCCGCACTTGTCTTGCTCATTCCCCAGCTTGCGGGAAACATCGGCAGGATTGTCGATGTTTGCAGCGCATGCTGCCCGAAGGGCGAGCCACATCGACGTGGCGAGCACAAGGCCGGGATGGGGGCATCCCTAGCTCGCGACTTCGATTTGCCCCGCCTCAATCCTCCCCGCGGGCGGGGGAGGAAGTATTACCTCGGCGGGAGGGAAATCCAAACGCGCGGGCGCAGTTCCGAGGTAGTCAGCTAGTGGCTATCGAGCGACCGTACATTGCCGTCGCGGTCGACCGTGCAAATCAGCGGACCGTCCGGTGTGTCGACATCAACCGACAGCACGCCCTGGCCGACCCAGCGCACGTTGCCGGTCCGGATCTGATCCGGTCCGAACGGCTGTCCCGATGCCGCCTGCTCTATGCACGCGCTTCGCGCAATCCGGCGCGGGCTGTCGCCGCTCGCGTAGCGCGTTCCATCGGCGCGGTCGTCGCGCCGCGGTTCCTCATTGCGATACGCGTCGGGAGGATTTCTCGTTTCGCTGTAGCGGTTCTCGTTGTGCACTGCGTCCTTGCCGGCACGATAGCCGTCGCGGTAGTCGGCCGAATCCGCGCGCCGGTCGAACATGCCGCGCTCGCCGTCATCGAAGCCGCGCTGCCACGCAGGTGAGTGCCCCGTGTCCGTGTATTGCGGGTTGTCGCCGTTGTCGTACACCGCTCGGTCGGCCGTGCTGTTATCGTACGAAGGCTGCACGTCGAACACTGCGCGGCAACCGCCGGACACCCAGATGGCGTCGTGGTTCGGACTGGTCCTGATGCCCCAGTTCTGGCCCTCGACACAAGGCGCATTGCTCAGTTGCTGCACCATGCGGACGTTGCCGCCCGGCTGGAGCGTGCCACACGCCTCGGTTTGGGAATTGTGAGATTCGCAGGTGATCTGTTCGGCGTACGCCGATGAGGCGCCGCCGGCGATGATGAGTATGAGTGCTGCTCGTAGCGATAACATATTCGGCCTCCTGGTCTGGCCCCACAGCTCAGTTCGCTTCTTCTGCGTTGAAGCTGCAAGTACATCCGCATTGTCGATCGAAGAATCGACGAAGCCGGATGTTGATTCTCAGGGTGCCTGCAGTTGCGGCAATCCAGGCTGAATAGATCGGGTCGCCGCGCGCGACCTTCAGCTGGCGTTGTTGCCGCCCGCGCAACTTCCCGGTTCAGGATTCCGCGCTGTCACGTGTCGAAGCATGCGCTAGGCACAACTCACGCTTCTCGCGCGGCGACAATTGCTTGATGCGATGTTCAGCGATCGACGCGGCCGAGCGGTCGGCATATTCGAATGTCGCCAGCAGCCGCGCCGGCGGATGCGCGCGCATGTAGCGGGATCCTTTTCCGCTCGCGTGCACCGCGTACCGCGCATTAACATCGACCGCGATGCCGGTATAGATGCTGCCATCCGTGCATTCGATCAGGTAAACGAACCAGGCCATCCGGCGATTCTATCCGGTGTCGCGCGCGCTTGATTGTCCTGCCAGAAGTCCGCCGAAGGCGTCGCACGCCAGCGCTTTCTGGCCATATACTTCGTGCGCACGGGGACCGATCGGCTACTGCAGGAGAACGGCAGCCATGATCTCAGCGGGAAATCTGGGGATATTTCGGGCGGCAATCCAAACGGTGCTCATCACGGCGCTGCTTTTCGCGGCGCCGCTCGCCCGCGCAGTCGGCGAGGGCTGCACGGCTGGCGCGCACACGTTTTGTGTGACCAATACGAACGACACAACCGATCCGGGCACGCTACGCACGGCGATCACCAGCTCGAACACCGCAGGCGGAACGAATACGATCGGGTTCAACATTCCGGGCGCCGGCTTGCATACAATCAGCTTGAGTGTTACGCCGTTGCCGCTCATAACGAGCAACCTGACGATCGATGGCTTCACGCAACCGGGGAGTGTGCAGAACACGAACGCTCCGGACCAAGGCGGGTTGAATGGAACATTGACGATCGAGATCGTCGGCGTCGGCGCGGCCGGATTTCAGCGCGACGGCGCCTCGATTTTGACGCTGACGTTCGAGGGCTTGGCGCTGCACGGTTTCTCCGATGTGATCGCGGGCCAGAGTGGGACGTTGACGCCCAAGACGCAGTTGAACGTCTACGGCTGCTTCATCGGTACGAAAGCAGACGGCACCGCGCTGCCCACGCAGGGAAATAGCGGAACGGCGGTGCGCGTCGGCTACGACAATGCGCAGATCGGTGGCGCTCAGCCGTGGCAGCGCAACCTTCTTTCCGGCAATGCTTCAGCCGCCGTGTTGACGGCGCCTGCCGACGCGACAAGCTCTGTCGTCATCGAAGGCAATTTGATCGGCACCGATGTTACCGGAACGGTCGCGATTGCGAACGGGTCGGGCTTCAGCAACTGGCCTGCCATCTACATCCAGGGCGCCGCCCGGGGAGTGCGCGTCGGCTGCACCGGGTCGGGATGTCTGAGCAAAGCGTCACGCAACGTGATCTCCGGCAACTACAAGGCAGGCATCTCGATCACGCCACTGGTTGGTGGCACACCGTACGTCGGCCTCGAGATCAAGGGCAACTACATCGGCTTGAGTTGGAACGGCGCAGCAATGCCGAACGGGCTTCCGGGGGCGCAGTACGCCTCGTTTGGCAGCGGCATCCAGGTAACCAGCAATGGCAATCCGACACCCGCGATCATCGGCGGTTTCGGCGCCGGCGAAGCGAACGTCATCGCGTTTAACAACGGCGCCGGGATCAACGCGAATGACGTGTTCGGCTCGACGTCGTCGTACTTCGACACGCGCGCAAATCAGGTGCACGACAATATCGGTCCGAGCGCAACTGAAATCGCGATCGGAAAATTCGGAGTCGAGCCCGTGGCCAACGATGCCGGCGATGCCGACGACGGATCGAACCAGCAACAGAACTGGCCCGAGATTTATACCGCCGAACCCGTGCGCGTACCCGGTCCCGGCCTGGCGATGAAGATCACCTACAAGGTGACGTCGGCGCCGGCGAACGCCGTATATCCGATTCGCGTCGACTTTCACTTCGCCGTGCACGGCGGCGCCGGAGTGTGGTTCGCGCAGGACAGTTACCCGAGCGCGGCGGGGCAGGACTATGTCACGACGACGGTGCCGATCACGCTGCCGGTTGTCGGTGGCAGCCCGTGGTACGCGTTCTGGGGACCGATCGTCGCGATCGCGACGAGCGCCAGCGGTTACAGCAGCGAAATCTCGCCGGTGACCAACGACTGGATCTTCGGCGACGGGTTCGAGGCGGCGCCGTAGGCCGCAGGCTCCAACCGTCCGGCTGCGTCAACAAAAGGATGCCCCGCG
>DASSGP010000429.1:0-2201 GCA_035693405.1 Rudaea sp.
GCGCTGGTTTTTGCAGTGCCAAGAGCCTCCGGTGCCGGCGACGGCGTGCTCGATACGACGTTTGCCGGCGGCAGCGGCGTCGAACGTGTCCCGTACTACGGCTTCGGGCCGCGCTACACGAGCAACGCAACGAGCACCGCAGTACAGAACGACGGCAAGATCCTCGTCGGTTTCAATTTGAACGGTTTCGGCAACTGCTATGTCGAGCGCGTACTGGCGGATGGGAGCGGGGTCGATACGAGCATCCAGGGCAACGGTGTTTTTCTGCTGCCCACCTACAGCGCGGTTGGTCAGCCGCGGATAAAACTCGACGCGGGCCAGAACATCGTCGTCGGTGGACAGTGTCCGGATACCGGTCAGGGTGGCCACCCGTGCCTCTGGCGCATGACTCCCGCGGGTTCCGGCGATTCGTCGTTCGGCAACGGCGGCTGGGTCGAACTGCCGGTACAGATGTCCAACGGCTATGTCTACAGCAAGGTCGTCGATTTCGATTTTGGCGGCGACGGCTCCATCTACGCGCTCGCCGGTGCGTTCTACAACCAGTTGCCGTACGCGAATACGATTCTTGGCGTGTTGTTCAAACTCGACAGCGGCGGCAACATCGTCGGTGCCAGCAACGGTGCAGCGATCAACGCGCCTTCGGGCACGACCGTGGGTAACCTGCGCCGCATCGCATTCAAGGACGGCAAACTGACGCTCGGCGGCACCGTCGCGATCTCCAACTCGGAGGCTGGCTACGACATCGTGGTCATGCGCTTCGACAGCAACGGCAGCATCGACAACGGCTTCGGCAACAGCGGCGTGGCGACTTTCGGTTTCGACATCGGCGGCCAGAATCAAGACGATCTTGCCGCGATGCTGATCCAGCCCGACGGCAAGATTCTGCTGGGCGGAACCGCTACGGACGGCGCGCAGACGCCGCAACTCCAGATGGGACTGGCACGCATGCGCGCCGATGGCAGCGGGCTCGATAGTGGCGATCCGGGTTTCGGCACGCCATTCGGCAAGTTCACGTTCACGGCCTACTACGATGGCAATACCGGCGACCGCTCGCAGGACACGCTGACCGATCTTGCGCTGCAGAGCGACCTGAAGATCGTTGTCGTGGGCTGGTCGGACAAGTCGAACGTGCCGGGCGCGAATCCGAACGCAGACAATGTCAGCTCCGCGGTGTTCCGCTTCGATCCTTATGGCGTGGACGACGCGAACTTCAGCGCAGGCGCTCACAACCTTGCACTCGGCTTCATGAGCGACAGCACGCGCGTGGATCACACGCTGGCGGTCGGCCTGCAGAGTGGCCGCATCATCCTGGGCGGCTACGCCGGCGCCGGAGTCGATGCGAACGATACCGATGTCGTCATCGCGCGGCTGCAGGGCGACCTTATTTTCACCAACGGATTCGATCTGGGGCCGGCGCCGTTGCCATTCTGATGGTGCGTCCGTCAGCCTCCGGAGCCAGCGGGCGCGCCGGTTCCTTCCAGCGTGGCTGGCAAAGTCCCTGGTGCCTTGGCCGGGCGAACTAAACTGGTCCCTCGAACAAGCCCGTGCGCACCGCATGCAACGCAGCCTGGGTGCGGTCCGTAAGGTGAAGTTTTGCCAGTATCTGGCTGACGTATCCTTTGACGGTGCCCTCGGTAAGGTTCAGCCGCCGCGCGATGTGCTTGTTCGACAAGCCTTCGGCGATCAGCCGCAGCACATCGGTCTCGCGTTCCGTAAGCGCTTCCTTCGACTCCCAAGGTTTGCGCAGCAACTCCATCAACTGGCGCTGCGCAGCCGGCGCGAGGTATGGCTGGCCAGCGGCGACGCTGCGGATCGCCTTGAGCAGGTCGTCCTTGAGCGCATCCTTGATCAGGAATCCGGTTGCTCCAGCGTCGAGCGTGGCGCGGATCAGCGAATCCTCGCCGAAGCTCGTGAAGACCAGGACGCGAATGCCCGGCACGCGTTCGTGCAGTCCGCGAATCGTCTCGACGCAGGACAGTCCCGGCATTTTCAGGTCGACCAGTGCCAGGTGCGGGGACAGTCCGGCGGCAGCCGCCAGCGCATCCGCGCCGTTCGCGAATTCGCCGACCACCTGCATGTCGTCGTGCGATTCGAGTATCGTGCGCACGCCTTCGCGCACGATGGCGTGGTCGTCCACCAGAATGATGCGCATCGCAGAAAGGTCCTGACGGGATGGCTCGAGGAAAGTAGCACTCATCGAC
>DASSGP010000430.1:0-4069 GCA_035693405.1 Rudaea sp.
TGGATGAACGTTGCGTCGACACCTGGAAAACTGCGCTCCTGGAAGGTCTGCCACCAGCGCTCGAACGGCACCTTGATGACACGCCCGCCGAGGCGCTCGATCGCTGAAATTTTGGTCGCCGGAGCGGTTTCCGGGGCGATCACGGTGCACGGGATGCCGAGTTCGCGCGCGCGCCATGCGGCGCCCTGCGCCATGTTGCCTGCGGATGCCGTCACTACGCCGCGCGCGAGTTGCTCCGGCGACATGTGCGCGATCGCGTTCGCTGCGCCGCGAATTTTGAACGACCCGATCGGCTGGAGACTTTCGAGCTTGAGATAGATCTCCGCCGACGCGTCGAAAATGTTCAGCCGAACCAATGGTGTGCGGAGCGCAGAGCCTTGAATCGCCTCGCGCGCCTGGCGGATGTCGTCGAGTATCGGGAGCATCTTTTTTTCGTCGTCGAGACCTGCTGTTGAATTCGCGATCATCCCAAACCGGAGAGTATGCCGTTGCGATCAAGCTTGCGCTTGATCGGTCGGAACGCATCTCCATATCCCTTGCCGCAGGGGCAGTATAGGAGAGTACAGCCATGAAGATCGGCGTCATTGGCTCGGGCGTCGTCGCGCAGACGCTCGGTGCGGGTTTCCTCAAACACGGTCACGATGTCGCACTTGGCACGCGCGATGCGGCCAAGCTCAAGGATTGGCTCACGCAGAACCCCAAAGGGCGCGTCGACAGCGTTGCGGTCGCCGCCGGGTTCGGCGAGGTCGTGGTCCTTGCCGTCAAGGGTGCGGCGGCTGCCGAAGCCTTGCGTGCAGCCGGTCCGGCGAACCTGTCCGGCAAGGTCGTCATCGACACGACCAATCCAATCGCCGATCTGCCGCCGGTCAATGGCGTGCTAAGGTTCACCACGAATCTCGACGAGTCGCTGTTCGAACAACTGCAGCGCGAATTTCCGGCGGCGCATCTGGTCAAGGCATTCAATTCGGTCGGCTACGCACAGATGATCGATCCGCAGTTTCGCGGCGGCAAGCCAACGATGTTCATCTGCGGCAACGACGAAGCTGCGAAGAAGGTGGTCGGCGGATTCCTCGACCAGTTCGGCTGGGAAACCGCCGACATGGGCAAGTCCGAAGCCGCGCGTGCGATCGAACCGCTTTGCATGCTCTGGTGCATTCCCGGTCTGGCGCGCAACGACTGGTCGGCTCATGCATTCAAGCTGCTGATGTAAGCGCGCTCGCAGGTGATTGCAGGGCCGTTTTGTCAAGCAGTGACGGGGCCCGAAACGCGTGCGCTGTCTTCGATCGCGCACAGCAGATGTTGCAGGACGTCCAGATCCGCGGGCTTGACCAGATGATGATCGAACCCGGCTTCGCGCGCGCGGCGGCGGTCGTCTTCCTGTCCCCAGCCGGTGAGCGCAACGAGCGTCGCGCCACGGTCCGGAAAGCGCGTGCGCAGCGCGCGCGCTACGTCATAGCCGTTCATTCCCGGCATGCCGATATCGAGCAGCACGACCGAAGGCTGATAGGCGCCGAACATGTCGATTGCCTCGGCCCCGCTGCGCGCGACCCGGACTTCGGCGCCCAGCACTTCCAGGATCATGGCAAGGCTGTCGCCGGCATCCGGATTGTCGTCGACCACGAGCACGCGCATTTGCGCGAGGCGCTGATCGGCGTGAACCGACGGCGCCGCTTGTACGGGAACTGCAGTCAACGGCAGGCGCACGATGAACTCGCTGCCCTTGCCCGGTCCATCGCTGCTCGCTTCGAGAGATCCGCCGTGCATTTGCGCGAGCCGTCGCGACAGGGCCAGTCCGATACCCAGGCCTCCTTGACTGCGACCGCTGTCGCGATCGCCGCGGCTGAACATCTCGAACATCCGCGGCATGATTTCAGGCGCAATGCCGACGCCGTTGTCGCTTACGCTGATGGCAGCATTTCCGCCCTCGCGCCAGGCACGCAGCCTGATACGACCGCCATGATCGGTATATTTTGCGGCATTGTTGAGCAGGTTCGCCAGGATCTGGGCCATGCGCACCAGGTCACCCTCGAGCCAGAGCGGCTCTTCCGGCAGTTCGACGACCAGCGTATGGCCGCCCGCCTTGATCAAAGGCTGGCTCGTTTCGGTGGCATTGCGCACTACCGCCGCAAGGTCAACCTGCTCCTTGCGCAGCGAGAACGTCCCCCTGCTGATGCGCGAAACTTCCAGCAGATCGTCCACGAGCCGCACGAGGTGATCGAGCTGGCGCTCCATCATCAGGTGCACGGTCTCGAAGCGGGTGTCCCCCTCCTGCGTCCGCCGCAGCAACTCGATCGCATTGCGCAGCGGTGCAAGCGGATTGCGCAGTTCATGCGACAGCGTCGCCAGGAATTCGTCCTTCGCGCGATCGGACTCGGCCAGACGCTCGGTTTGTTCGCGCAACGCCCGGTCCGCGGCCTGGCGCTCGGTGACGTCGCGCGTCGTACCTGCCACGGCGACGACGTTTCCCTGCGGACTGAGCACCGGCGCGAATATGTAATCGTAGATGCGGCGGCCATTGGTGCCGGTGAACGGAACCTCGCCGCGGATCGGAGCGCGTGTGGCGATCACCTGTTCAATCTCGCGATCGTGCATTTCCACGTGCCATTGCTCGTAACCCAGCTCGGACAATTTCTTGCCGAACGCTTCGGGCACGCCCCACATCTTCAGCAGCGCCGCGTTGGCGTAGATCACGCGATGCTGCAGGTCGAACACGTAGACGAAGTCGGGAGTGCTGTCCAGCGCGGTCTCGTAGATGCGCCGCTGGTTTTCCGATGCGACGATGAGGTGCTCGCGCTCGCCCTGCACCTTCTTCTGCTCGGTCACGTCGCGCAGATAGACCGAAACGCCTTCGGGAGCCGGAAACGAAGTGACCTCGTACCACGCGTTGTGATTCGGGTAGTACGCAGTGAACGAGGCTTTTTCCCGCTCGATCATCGATCGCCGGAAGTTGCGCTCGAACTCGGTGCCTTCGAGGCCGGGAAACGCCTGCCACAGTACCTGGCCGCAAAGCGTTCCCGGCTCTCGGTGCAGGATGCGATGCGCCTCGCGATTGACGTAGTCGAATCGCCACGAGCGATCAAGCGTGAAGAAGCCTTCGGTGATGCTCTCGAGAATTTCGACCGCGTCGCGATTGGCCGCGGCGCTGGCATCCTCGACGCGATGAATGATGTATTCGACCTCGCCGTCATCGCCTAACACCGGCGCGTTTCTCGGCATCCAGTGGCGCTCCTGGAATCCGCCACCCAGTCCGGCTGGCAGGCGCAAGTCGTAACGCTGCAGCGGCAACTTGTCCGCGATCTTGCGCGCCAGCACGCGCTCGAGCGAGGCACGCAGATTCCTTACGCCGCTGGCTTCCGGCTCTGCGGGATTGTCGGGGAAGACTTCAAACACCGGCCGGCCGAATATCCGCTCATCGGTGTGCGTTGCGCGCAGATACTCTTCGCTGGCGGCGACGATCGTAAAGTCGCGATCCGGCTTAAGGACCAGGAACAGCCCTGGAATGCCGCGGAAGATTCGCTGGATATCCGTGTTGCTCATCGCAATCCAGCTCTGGAGGCCCGAACAAGGATGCGGACTGGCGATCGCATGACTCGTCGACCAAGCCGACGAGAGGCAACAGTCAAGGCCGCGCCCGCAGCGTAGCTGCGTCGTTGAAAAATTTCAGCACGACAGGCGCCAAATTCCAAGGCGGGAGGCGATCTCAGCCGGCTACCATTCAGGTGGGCGCAGCCGACCTCTGCAGTCAGTTCCGCAAGTTCCAGCGGACGACTCATTGCCGGCGAGCATGCCGATACCACCGGAGTTCACGTCACGAATCACGCCCGCGGAGCGGCGCCTTTGCGCCGCTCCGGCCGTGGCGCTTCGCCCTCACCAGACTTCGCAGCGATCCTTGCCCTGGCGCACCATCGGCGCATCGGCCTTGCAGCCGAATGCCTGCTGGAACGCCGGCAGGTTCGACAGCGGGCCGTTCACGCGGTACTTCGCGATCGGGTGCGGGTCGCCCTGCACCATCGTGCGCTGCGTCTCCATGCGGATCTCGTCGCCGCGCCACTGGCCCCAGGCAATGAAG
>DASSGP010000431.1:0-8770 GCA_035693405.1 Rudaea sp.
AAGATTCGCCTGTCCCGTGGCGGCGCCAAGGGGCGTCCCTTCTATCACATCGTCGTGGCTGACGAGCGCAAGGCGCGCGACGGCCGCAATATCGAACGCGTGGGTTTTTACAACCCGATCGCTTCCGGCAAGGACGTGCGCCTGCAACTCGACGCCGAACGCATCCAGCAGTGGGTGTCAAAGGGCGCGCAGATGACCGACAAAGTCCGCTGGCTGGTCAAGGAAGCGGGCAAGCAGGCCAAAGCGGCCTGACATTCAAGCGCGCGCGTTGAGCGGGCGGATTGGACGCGGCCGGGGACAAGCGGCTTTTGCTCGGCAAGATCGTCGGCCTGTTCGGCGTCGACGGTTGGGTAAAAGTGGAATCGTATACCGAGCCGCGCGTGCAGATCTTCAAATACCGTCCGTGGTTGCTCAAGCGATCCGGTGGTGAAACGGAAATCGATGGCGCCCAGGGACGAGCGCAAGGCAAGGGATTGGTTGCGACGTTGCCCGGAGTTGGCGATCGCGACGCGGCCGCCGAACTGATCGGCGCTGAAATCTGGGTCAGGCGCTCCGCGCTGCCCAGGGCCAAGCGCGGCGAGTACTACTGGGTCGACCTCGAAGGGGCCGACGTTGTCACGGCGGAAGGCGTGGTTCTCGGCAAGGTGAGCCATCTGTTCGCGACCGGTGCGAATGACGTCATGGTCGTACGCGATGGTGAACGCGAGCGCATGATTCCTTTCGTGCTCAAGAAGTTCGTGCACGAAGTTGATCTGAATGCTGGCCGGATAACGGTGGATTGGGATCCGGATTTCTAGCTCTCATTGAAAGTGCGGGCAGGACGCCCGCTTCGTGATCTTCGCGATCACGGACGAGCGCATAAGTACCGAATGAGCGCGTAGATATCTCATGCGCATTGACGTCATCACGCTGTTCCCGGAATTCGTCGAGAGCTGCGCGAAGATAGGCGTAGTCGGGCGCTCGCAGGAGCGCGGTCTGTTGCAGGTCGAAGTGTGGAACCCGCGGGACTACGCGCTCGACAATTATCGGCGCGTCGACGAGCGGCCGTTCGGCGGCGGTCCGGGAATGGTGATGCTGATCGACCCGCTGCGCGACGCGATTGCCGCGGCGCGAGCAGCCAGTCCGGTACCAGCGCAGGTGATTTACCTGAGTCCGCAGGGAACGCGGCTCACGCAGGAAAAGGTGCGGGAACTCGCGCAGCGTCAAAGGCTTGTTCTGCTCTGTGGACGTTATGAAGGCATCGACGAGCGTCTTATCGCGCATGCGGTCGATGAGGAGTTGTCGATCGGCGATTACGTGCTGTCTGGCGGCGAACTCGCGGCCGCGGTGGTGATCGACGCAATCGGGCGATTGCAGGAGGGCGCGTTGAACGACGCGCAATCGGCGCAACAGGATTCGTTTTCCGACGGCCTGCTGGACTGCCCGCACTACACACGTCCCGAACGTCATGGCTGGGGCGACGTGCCAGCGGTACTGACCTCCGGCGACCACGCGGCGATTAGCCGCTGGCGCAGGAAACAGGCTCTCGGGCGCACCTGGTCGAGGCGCCCGGACTTGCTCGATCAGCTGTCGCTGAGCAAGGAAGACAAGAAACTTTTACTTGAATTTCAAGAAGATAAAAATAATTCATCAGGCGGGCCGCCGTAGCGGACCGAAGTTCAGGATATACTTAACAACGAGATCGGTGAGCGTCATGAACATCCTCCAGCAATTTGAAGCCGCACAGATGACCCGCAAGCTGCCCGAATTCGGGCCCGGTGACACGGTGGTCGTCAACGTCAAGGTCAAAGAAGGCAATCGCGAGCGCGTGCAGGCCTATGAAGGCGTCTGCATCGCGAAGAAGAACGCGGGCCTGAACTCGGCATTCACCGTGCGCAAGATTTCGCACGGCACCGGCGTGGAGCGCGTGTTCCAGACGCACAGCCCGGCGATCGATTCGGTCACGGTCAAGCGTCGTGGCAAGGTGCGCGGCGCCAAGCTGTATTACCTGCGCAACCTCGAAGGCAAGGCCGCGCGCATTCAGGAAGACTTGAGCAAGCACGTCGGCGACGACTGACTTCCTCGGTGCGCCGCACGCGGTGCGCAAAAAGACAAAAGCCTTGGAGCATTGAGTCGCGTCTGTGCTCCTCGTCCAAAGCGGCCGTCGGCAACGACGGCCGCTTTGTCTTTGCCTGATTGTCGATGGATCGGGCATCCTGCCGCGACCATCGACCAAGCGGACCCGGCAAAGCCGGGCCACGCTTGTCGAATCGGCGATGAAGCCGCCGATTCGCGGCACCTCCCTGTGCCGACCATCGCACAGTCTTTGCGGCAGGGTGGGGTATGGCCGCTGATGAGCAGCACTTCTCTGTGTCGCGCTTTTTGGATTCATTCCCGGCACGTGCCTTCGCCAAACCTCGCCCGTCCGACCGCGCGACGCGCTTGAAATCCCTCCGCCGCATCACCACACGTGCGCCATCACCTTCTATTCCGCGAGAATCCCATGACCGCCGCCGCTGAAACCCGCAAGTTCGAAGCCGAAGTCGCCCAGGTGCTGCATCTGGTGACGCATTCGCTGTACTCGCACAAGGAAATCTTCCTGCGCGAGCTGGTGTCGAACGCATCGGACGCCTGTGACAAGCTGCGCTTCGAGGCGATCGGCAAGCCTGAACTGCTTTCCGGCGACAGCGAGCTGCGCATCGATGTCAGCATCGACAAGGACGCGCGCACGCTGACAATCCGCGATAACGGCATCGGTATGACGCGTGACGAGGTTGTCGCGAACATCGGCACGATTGCCAGTTCCGGCACGCGCAAGTTCCTCGAAGCGCTCTCGGCCGAGCAGAAGACCGACGCGAACCTGATCGGCCAGTTCGGCGTCGGGTTCTATTCCGCGTTCATCGTGGCCGACAAGGTCACGCTGGTCACGCGCAAGGCCGGTACCGAGACGAGCGAGGGCGTGCGTTGGGAGTCCGCGGGCAGCGGCGAATACACGCTCGAGACCGTCGATGACGTCGGCCGCGGAACAAGCGTCACTCTCCATCTGAAGGCCGACGAAGACGAATTCGTGCAGCCGTGGCAGGTGCGCAGCCTGATCGCGCGTTACTCCGACCACATCGGCTTCCCGATCCGCATGCCGAAGGAAAAGGGCGCCGGCGACAAGGAAGACAACGCCGCGGACGAATGGGAAGTCGTCAATCAGGCGTCTGCGCTATGGACGCGGCCGAAGGCCGAGCTCACGGACGAGGAGTACCAGAATTTCTACAAGCACATCGGCCACGACTACAACGATGCGCTGGCCTGGACGCACAACCGCGTCGAAGGCAACCAGAACTTTACCTCGCTGCTGTACCTGCCGTCGAAGTCGCCGTTCGATCTGATGATGGGCGCGCGCGACGAGCGCAAGGGACTCAAGCTCTACGTCAAGCGCGTGTTCATCATGGATGCCGCCGAGCAACTGCTGCCGGCGTACCTGCGTTTCGTCCGCGGCGTCGTCGACTCGGACGATCTGCCGCTCAACGTCAGCCGCGAGATCCTGCAGCAGAACCGCAACCTCGAGAAACTGCGCGCGGCCTGCACCAAGCGGGTGCTCGACCTGCTCGACAGACTGGCCAAGGATGAGCCCGAGAAGTTCACGACGTTCTGGAATGAATTCGGCGCGATCTTCAAGGAGGGCGCCGCCGAGGACTTCGCCAACAAGGAACGCATCGCGAAGTTGCTACGGTTTGCCTCGACAAAATCCGAAGGCGCAGCGCAGACCGTGTCGCTCGACGACTACATCGGCCGCATGGTCGCCGACCAGGACGCGATCTACTTCCTGACCGCCGACGGCTACGCCGCGGCCAAGGGCAGCCCGCAACTGGAAGCGTTGAAGGCGCATGGTGTCGAAGTGCTGCTGATGTACGACCGCATCGACGATTGGATGTCGACCTACTTGACCGAATACGCCGGCAAGAAACTGCGTAATGTCGCCAAGGGCGATCTGGATCTCGGCAAGCTTGCCGGCGTCGACGCCGAGAAACGCAAGGAGGCCGAAAAAGCCGCCGAGGGCGTCGTCAAGAAACTCAAGGAACTGCTCGGTGAGCGCGTGCGCGACGTGCGCGTCAGCGCGCGGCTGACCGATTCGCCGTCGTGCCTGGTGCTGGACGAACACGACATGGGTCTGACGATGCAACGCCTGCTCAAGCAAGCCGGGCACGATGTGCCGTCGAGCAAGCCGGTCCTCGAGATCAATCCCGAACATGCGCTGGTCAAGCGCCTCGACGTCGAGACGGACTCGGCGCGCGCCAGCGACCTGGGTTCGATCCTGCTCGAACAGGCGCAATTGCTCGAGGGCGCGCAGCTCGACGATCCAGCGGCGTATGTGCGCCGCGTGAATGCGCTGCTGACCTCGCCCAGCCCGAACTGACACCTGCTTCTTGGCGCGAAGGCCGCAAGCCGGTACGCTGCGGCCGGTAGGCGTTCGCGTTCGCGGCGATGCTGGTCATCGCGTGCCATTGGCGACCCTCACATGCAGGGACGCCTCTTGAATCAATGAATACGGTCAACCACAGAAGCGCGGCGAACGAGCAGTTGCATCACGGAATGCAACTGCATCGCGCGGGCCAATTCGCGCGCGCGCGCGACCACTATCGACAAGCCACGCAGCTGGATGCGCATAACGTGTCGGCACGCCTGCGTCTTGCCGAAGTCGAACAGGCGCTCGGCAACTTTGCGGATGCGGAGCGCAACTACGCGCAAGCCCTGGCCCTGTCGCCAAACGACCCGGAGGCGCTCGTCGGCATGGGCGACCTGCTACGGCGCTTGCGGCGACTCACGGATTCGGCTCGATTCCTGGAAAACGCGCGGACGCTCGCACCCGAATCTGCCGACGCAGTGGGAAACCTCGCGCTGCTGCGCATCGAACAGACGCAGTACGCGCAGGCCCGTGAACTCGCATCACATGCCTGCAGCCTCGCGCCGGGAAACGCGCGCTGGTGGAATGCCGCCGGAATCGCTGCGCGGCGCGCGCTCGATGCGGACGCGGCCGTCGTGGCGTTGCGCCGTGCCTGCGAATTGGCGCCGAGCAATGCCGCATCCTGGTTCGAATTGGCGCTCGCGCTGGAACGTACCGGAGACCCGTCAGCACGTGACGCGATAGCGAACGCGCGACGACTTGCTCCGCTTTGGGAACGATTGCGCTGGATCGAGCTGCTCATGCTGCCAGCGATCGCCGACGGCGAAGACGAAGCGCGAGCTGCGGTCGGGGCATTCGAAGCCGGCCTGGCGCAGATCGAGCGCGAACTCAGGCTCGACACGCCACAGCAGGTTTCGGCGGCGCTCGATGCCGCGCTCGGAGTCGTGACGTTTCAGTTGCACTATCTGCACGGCGATCACACGGCACTGCAGCGGCGCTTCGGCGCGCTGGTCGAGCGTGTCGCAATGCGCGCTGCGCCGGCTTTATGCGCGCCGGTCGAATGGCAACCGCTCGCGCATGGTGGACGCATTCGCGTCGGGTTCGTCAGCCCATATCTGCATGTACATTCGGTTGCGCGCTTTTTCGCGTCGTGGATCACCGACCTCGATCGCACGCGCTTCGAAAGTCACGTCTGGCACTGCGGCAGCGTGACCGATGAATGGACCGCGGAAATCGCGGCGTCCAGCGATCATTTCGAGCACGCCTCGACGTCGCTCGGCGAGCGTATCCGAGCGGCACGGCTCGATATTCTGATCTTTCTCGATATCGGCCTGGACCCGCGCATGCAAGTCCTGGCGGCGATGCGCCTGGCGCCGCGCCAATACGCGACATTCGGCCACCCGGTGACGAGTGGCCTGTCGACGCTCGATGGTTTCCTGAGCGCGGAGCTGCTCGAAACCGAAGAGTCGGAGCGCCAATACAGCGAGCCGCTCGTTCGTCTGCCTGGCCTCGGCCTCCGCATGCGCCGGCGCGCAGCACCCGGTGACTCGACATGGCGTCGCGAATTGGCGGGCGATCGGCCAGTGCTCCTCTGCCTGCAGAACCTCATCAAGCTGCAGCCGGCGTTCGATACGGCGCTTGCGCGCTGTGTGCGCGAGACCGGTGCGATGCTGGTGTTGTTCGAGTTCAGCGCGGGACAGTCCCAGCGGTTTGGCCAGCGTCTGCAGCGCGCGTTTACGGCGGCTGGAGTCGATTTCGAGACCAGCGTGCGAATCGTTCGCGCTCTGCCTTATCCGGATTTTCTCGCGGGCATCGCAGCTGCGACTCTAGTGCTCGACACGCCCGGATTTTCCGGCGGCGCGACGAGTCTCGACGCGATCAGCGTGGGCACGCCAGTTGTCACTTTCGCCGGCGCGAGTGCGCGTGCCCGACAGACGAGCGCGATGCTGACGCTGGTTGGCGCGCCGGAGCTGATCGCGCGCGACGCTGACGACTACGTGCGCATCGCTGTCGAGCTTTGCGGTGACGAAGCGCGGCGCGCGGGCTTGCGCCAGCGGCTGCGGGCAAACTCCGATGCTCTCTACGAAAACCGCGAAGGCGTACGTGCGCTGGAACGATTCCTGGTCGAGTCGGTTTCATCGGCTGCAGCGAAGCGCACGACGCGACCTGGCCCGGAGGACGGCTAGTTTTTGCTCGTCATTCCCGCTTTGGCGGGAATGACGGCAGACATTTGATCGCGCTTCCGACTGCTTCCGAGGCCGATGCAGCGGCAGCCGCAGCTGTCGTGCCACTGTACTCATCAAACCCGGTCACTAAAGATCGGGCTGACAGCGGATTACGGCACCAGCGACTTCAAACGATAGAGCGCTCCGAGCGCCTCTTTCGGCGTCATCGCGTCCGGGTCGAGATCTTGCAGCGCGCGCTCGGCGGCCGACAGCTGCGCTGGCGCGAACAAAGCCAGTTGCGGTGACGACACGGTGGCATCCGCCATCGATGGATTGGGGTCGATCGCGTGCTTGCGTTCCAGAGCATCGAGAATGCGCCGTGCCTGCGCGATCACCGGCTTGGGCAAACCGGCTAGCGCGCCGACCTGCAATCCGAAGCTGCGGTTCGCCGGGCCGTCCTTGACCGCATGCATGAACACGAGCTCTTCGCCATATTCGATCGCGTCGAGGTGCACGTTGGCGATGCCATCATACTGCGCGGCGAGCTCGGTCAGTTCGAAGTAGTGCGTCGCGAACAGGGTGAACGCGCGATTGTGCGTTGCCAGGCGCACCGCGCAGGCCTGGGCCAAGGCAAGGCCATCGTAGGTCGACGTGCCGCGGCCGACCTCGTCCATCAGCACCAGGCTCGACGCGGTTGCGTTGTGCAGGATGTTCGCGGTTTCGCTCATCTCGACCATGAAGGTCGACTGTCCGCGCGACAGATCGTCGCCGGCGCCGATGCGCGTGAAGATGCGGTCGATCGGGCCGATCGTCGCGGCATCCGCCGGCACGTAGCTGCCAATGTAGGCGAGCAGCACGATCAGCGCAGTCTGTCGCATATAGGTCGACTTGCCGCCCATGTTGGGGCCGGTGATGATCAGCATGCGGCGCCCGCCTTGTTCAGGCGCGCCATCGAGGTGCAGATCGTTAGGCTCGAATGGCTCGCTGCGAACCTGCTCGACGACGGGGTGGCGTCCACGCACGATGTGGATGCCGGGTGCGTCGCTCAGTTCGGCCGATTTCCAGTTCAACGCGTCGGCGCGTTCGGCCAAGCCGGCCAGCACGTCGAGCTCGGCGACGGCGTTTGCGGCGCGTTTGAGCGGCGCGAGGCATTCGCCGAGGAAATCGAGCAGCGCCTCATACAACGCGCGCTCGCGCATCAGCGAGCGTTCACGCGCTGACAGCACCTTGTCTTCGAACAGCTTGAGTTCCTCGGTGATGTAGCGCTCGGCGCCTTTCAGCGTCTGTCGGCGCGAATAATGCGCCGGGGCGCGCTCGGACTGGCCCTTGCTGATCTCGATATAGTAGCCGTGCACGCTGTTGTAGCCGACCTTCAGCGTCGCGATTCCGGTCGTGGCCTTTTCGCGCAGCTCGAGGTCGATCAGGAACTGGTCGGCGTTCGTCGACAGTGCGCGCAGTTCGTCGAGTTCGGCGTCGAAACCCGGGCGGATCGCGCCGCCGTCGCGCAACAGCGCGGGCGGCTGCTCGGGCAGGGCCGCGGCGAGATGTCGGGCAATTTCGATGTGTTCGCCGAGCCGGTCGAGCAATTCGCGCAACAGCGGGCTGTCGCGGTC
This sequence comes from Rudaea sp., assembly GCA_035693405.1. Lineage (GTDB taxonomy): Bacteria > Pseudomonadota > Gammaproteobacteria > Xanthomonadales > Rhodanobacteraceae > Rudaea. Next base: position 8,154 of record DASSGP010000431.1, read on the forward strand.
GGCGAGCGCGGCGCGCAGCGCGGGCGCCGCGAGCAGGCCATCGCGCAGCGTCGACAGATCGCGCGGCCGCGCCGAGCGGAGCGCGACGCGCGCCAGAATGCGCTCGAGATCGCCGATGCCGCGCAGCACTTCGCGCAGCGCTTCGAAACGGCGCTGCCCGATCAGGGCATCGATCGCCTGGTAGCGCCGGCGCAGGACGTCGCGGTTGCGCAGCGGACGATGCAGCCAGCGCCGCAGCGTGCGCGCGCCCATTGGCGTGATCGTGCGATCGAGCACGCCGAGCAGCGTATGTTCCGTGCGTCCGCTCGGGTGCGTGTCGAGTTCGAGGTTGCGCCGTGTCGGCGCATCCAGCGCGACGGTGTCGTCGGCATTCTCGATCGCGAGTCCCGACAAATGCGGCAAACGGGATTTTTGCGTTTCTTCCACATATCCCAAAAGGCAGCCGGCTGCTGCAATCGCCAGCGGCATGCTTTCGCAGCCAAAACCCGACAGGTCGCGCGTGCCGAAGAACCGGCACAGTTGCCGCTGCGCGGTTTCCGCGTCGAAGTGCCAGGGCGCGCGCTTGCGCAGCCCGGGGAGCGCGGCAACGATGCTCGGCCAGGCGACGTCCTCGCCGA
>DASSGP010000432.1:0-7573 GCA_035693405.1 Rudaea sp.
CGTCGTCTTGCCGACACCGCGCGTGCCGGTGAACAGGAACGCATGATGCATGCGATCGGAATCGAGCGCATTGCTGAGCGCGCGCACGACGTGTTCCTGGCCGACCAGCTCGGCAAACCGTTTCGGCCGCCATTTGCGCGCAAGGACTTGATACGACATTGGTGTCGCCGGAGAAAACCAGCACCGATTTTAGCAGACGCGCCGTCTGCACATGCGCATGCACTGCGCAGTCCAGCTCCCTTTACGGGAGCGCCGTTCTGACAACGGCACAAGCAAAAGAAGGTGGCAGTCCCGCCAGCTGCATCCCGGCACCCGAATCGTTCACTACCGTTGCTGCCTTCCGGCCCTGGCGGGGTTTGCAAACTATCGTCGCGGGAGAACCAGCGGGACCACCATAGACTTGAATGCAGATTTTGGCGGAGAGGGCGGGATTCGAACCCGCGAAGCGGGTATAAGCCGCTTACACACTTTCCAGGCGTGCTCCTTCAACCGCTCGGACACCTCTCCGCACGTAACAAAAATTTTCCTTCACGCGCCGGGCCCTCGCGAGCCGGGCGGGATGGTTCGGCCCTTCCTGGGCCTCACCCCTCGCTTCCGCTCGGGGCCAGCCTGCGGCTGTCCAAATTCGTTCCCGACGAATTTGTCGAACCCGCGAAGCGGGTATAAGCCGCTTACACACTTTCCAGGCGTGCTCCTTCGACCGCTCGGACACCTCTCCGGGAAAGGCCGCGCACGATACAGGACGCAGCCCCATCAAACAAGCGTAGGGTGGGCCTTGGCCCACCGCTGTGCTCCTGAATTGTTGTGTTGCACAGAAAGAAGAACGATGGGCCGAGGCCCATCCTACGCTACCGGCGTATTGTCCGGATGCAGCCAGCCGGACTCGCCGCTGGCATAGTGTTCGTTCTTCCAGATCGGCACGCGCTGCTTGACCTCGTCGATGATGTAGCGGCAGGCGGCGAATGCCGCGTCGCGATGCGCCGCGCTCACGCCGACCCAGACGGCAAGATCACCGATTGCCAGCGCACCGACACGATGCGTGCAGGCCGCGTCGATCAGCGCGAAGCGCTGCTTGGCTTCGCCAAGGATGCGGTCGCCTTCGCTCTGGGCAAGCGGAGCGTAGGCCTGATAATCGAGGCGCTGCACTGAACGGCCGGCGTTTTCATTGCGCACCCAGCCTTCGAATGTCACGCAAGCGCCGGCGCTCGCGTCGGTCAGAACCCGCGCCAGCGCGGCGGAGTCGATCGGCTGATCGCTGAGATGGAATCGATTCATGGCGCGGCCCGGAACATCCAGCGTGCTTCAACCACCGGACACCGGCGGCAGGAAAGCGACCTCATCGCCATCGGCCAGCACCTGGTCCCAGGGCGCAAACGCTCCGTTCACTGCGAGCCGCAACGCCTGTTGCCTTACCGTGAAGCCGTGCCGTTGGCGCAGTTCGTCGTACAGCAGGCGCGCGTTGGCATGCACCGACTCCACCTCCTCGCTGTCCCGGCCTGCGTTATCTCGCAGCGAGGCAAAGTATAAAATGTTGTATATCACCCGACCACCCTGCCCTTGCGAACTTCACGCTTGCCGCCGGACTTCTCCAGCAGGCGCGCTTCGGCGATCACGATCTCGTGCGAGAGCGCCTTGCACATGTCGTAAACGGCCAGCGCCGCAACCGTTGCGCCGGTCAGCGCTTCCATCTCGACCCCGGTCTTGTGCGACACGGCAACCTCGCAGCGGATCGACAGCTCGGTTGGCGTGGCAAAGTCGATCGTGAATGCGCAGCGCTCGATCGCCAGCGGATGGCAGAAAGGGATCAGTTCGTGCGTGCGTTTTACCGCCAGCGTGCCGGCAATGATCGCCGTGTCGATGATCGGACCCTTCTTGGCGCGCATTCCGCTCTTGCGCAGTTCGCGCGCAACCGCAAGCGGAAACCTCACCAGCGCCTGGGCGCTCGCGCTGCGCGCCGTAACCGGTTTGGCACCGACGTCGACCATGCGCGGCCTGTCGTTCGCATCGAGATGGGTGATCCGGGAGGTTTTGCGTGCCATGCGCAATCGTTCAGCCGCCGATCGTGAACATTTCAACCCTCGCGGCGTCGCCGAGCGCGCGCAATTCCGCGCGCCGTTCACTGTAGCGGTCCGAGCGCGCGGTCCAGTGTTTTCCGACCAGCGCGATCAGTTCTTCGTCGCTCGCACCGGCGCGCAGCGGCAGGCGCAAGTCGTGGCCATCGCGGGCGAACAGGCAGGTATACATCTTGCCGTCGGCCGACAGGCGCGCGCGCGAACAGTCGCCACAGAACGGCTGCGAGACCGAACTGATGAAGCCGATCTCGCCGGCGCCGTCTTCAAAGGCACAGCGTTCGGCGACTTCGCCGCGGTAGTTGCGCTCGAGGGGGCGCAACGGCCAGCGCGTGGCGATGCGCTCGATCAACTCGGCGCTCGGCACGACGAGTTCGCCCTGCCACCGGTTCAGCGTGCCGACATCCATGTATTCGATGAAGCGCACGATGTGTCCGGTGCCGCGGAACCTTTCGATCAGGTCGAGGACCTGACCGTCGTTGACGCCGCGCATGACGACGCAATTGAGCTTGATCGGTCCGAAGCCAGCCGCCTCGGCCGCAGCGATGCCCGCCAGCACTTCGGAAACCTCCCCGCGGCCGCCGGACAGCTTGCGGAAAGTCGGCTCGTCGAGCGTGTCGAGCGACACGGTCAGGCGCATCAGTCCCGCCTCGCGCAAGCCCTTGGCAAAGCGCGGCAGCAGCACGCCATTCGTCGTCAGAGCGATATCTTCGACCTGGGGAATCTGGCGCAACATGCTGACCAGTTGCGGCAACTCGCGACGCAGCAGAGGCTCGCCCCCGGTCAAGCGCAACTTGCGCACACCCGAGGCCACGAACGCGCGCGCGATGCGCTCGATCTCCTCGAAGCGCAGGCGCTCGTTCTTGCTTAGAAACACGGCGTCGTCCGCGAACTGGTCTTCCGGCATGCAGTACGGACAGCGGAAGTTGCAGCGATCGATGACCGAGATGCGCAGGTCGCGCAACGGGCGAGCCAGCGTGTCGCGCGGCGCCTCGACCAGGTTGAGGGGAATGATGCGCGTCATCAGATCACCAGCGCCGCCGGTTGCGCCGCAGCGGGATCGGCGTGAGCGTTCGTGTCCGGGCTTGGCAATACCACGCGCTCGCCGCGTTGCGCCACACGGTAGCCGCGCCCAGCGAGCGCCGCGCCATCGGCGGCGCTGCCGTAATGATAAAGAATCATGCGCGCGCGCAGTTGGGCATCGTAGTCGCGATCGAGATCGTCGACCCCGGTGTGCGAGGGATTGCCGGTCAGCGCGCAATCGTGCGCGATCAGTTCGCGCCCGCCGGCGTAGTGCGCGAGCTGCTCGGGTACCGGGCGCGTGTCGCCGGTCCAGGCGAAGGCGCCGCGCAATGCCAGACCGAAAGACGTCATCGGCGCGTGATGCCGCGTCGGGAATACATCGAACCACAGACCCTCGTGCCAGAACCCGCGCGAGCATGGAATCAGCCGGAACGCGTCCCAGAAGTTCGCATTGCCCTCGGCAATGACGTTCGGATAGTCGGCGATCCTGCCCTGCAAGTGCGGCACCAACGCGGCATGCGCGTACAGCCGCACGCCGCCTTTCAGGGCGGCATCAAAATAGACGCGATAGAACAGCCGCTCGAGTCCGGCGACGTGATCCATGTGCGTATGCGTGATGTACACGGCCTGCGGCGGCGAATTGTATACTTCGACGTAGCGCGTCAGGGTTTCCGGGCCGCAGTCGATCAACAGAAGCGACGCGCCGTCGCGTTCGAGCACCGCGCCGGACGAACCCAGCTCGACCGCCTGGGCGGAACCCACGCCGAGGAAATGCAGGCTCAGGCTCACGGTCCGCTCCTGCTCGCCGCCGCCTGCGACCCGACGCGGCCCAGCGCACGCTCCCATGCGGCCATCAGCGGCTGCCAGCATTCACGATCGAACGCCTGCTCGTTGTCGCGGGCCGCGCCGAGTTTGACGAGCGAGCGCCGCAGGCGGGCGAGGTTTGCCAACTGCCATGACTTGGCCGGCGTGCGCAGTGCCCCTCGATCGAAGTCGACCAGCCACACCCGGCGCGGATCCAGCAGCACGTTGTGCGCGTTGAGATCTGCGTGGTACGCGCCGGCGGCATGGAATTCGGCAATGCCGGTGCCGATGCGTGCCGCGGTGTGCGGATCGATCGCGCCGGCGCGCAAGCGCTCGGCCAGCGTCTGCGCGGGCGCAATGTAGTGCGTAATCAGGTCGGCGCGATAATGAACGCCGTTGCGGCGATAGCGCGCGGCAATCGGATCGGGGACGGCCAGGCCGCGCCGCGCCAGTTCGGCAAGCAGGTGAAACTCCGAAAATCCGCGCGTGCGCTCGGCGCCGTTCCACAGATAGCGATCGCCGAGGACGCGCGCGACCATGCCGCCGCGATGGTAGTGCCGCAGCAGCCATTCGTCGTCGCCGACGCGAACGCGCAGTACGCCGCCACGGCCGCCGCCGTGCTCTGTCGCGAGACCGCGCGCGCGCCAGTGCTCAGGATCGAACCACGCCGGATCGAAACGCTCGCCACCGGCACGCGCGGCAGCGGCAGCGTCGAAAACGATCGCGCCGTCAGTCGTCTCCTGTACCTTCGCTTGGCTGGTCGCCGGAATCATGTCTCGTTCAAGGGATAGTGCCGTCGTGCGTTAGACTCAAGGGCCACTGCCAAAGTTTAGCAAGCCAGCGCGCCGGAAACCGTGTTTTCCCCGAACTCACCACCTGAATCGTTATGCCTGCTGCGCACGTCGGCGCTCGGCGACGTCACTCACGTCGTGCCGCTCGTGCGCACGCTGCAGCGCCAGCTGCCGCAGACGCGCCTGACCTGGATCATCGGCAAGCTCGAACAGCGGCTGGTCGGCGATATCGACGGTGTCGAGTTCGTCGCGTTCGACAAGGGCAAGGGTATGGCTGGCTATCGGCAGATCCGCCAGCGCCTTGCTGGCCGCCGCTTCGATGCGTTGCTCCACATGCAGGTCGCATTGCGCGCCAACCTTCTCAGTGCGCTCGTGCGTGCGCCGCTGCGCATCGGCTATGACCGCGCGCGCTCGAAAGACCTGCATGGCCTGTTCATCAACCAGCGTATCCCCGGGCGCAGTGGCGAGCATGTGCTCGACGCCATTGCGAGCTTCATCGAACCGCTGGGACTGAAGCAGACGCAGGTTCACTGGGATATTCCGGTTCCGGCCGAGGCCGAGGCTTTCGCGCGGCGCCACATTTCCGGCGATCGGCCGTCGCTGTTGGTGAGTCCCTGCTCGAGCCATGAGGTGCGCAACTGGCGGCCGGAACGCTACGCTGCTGTCATCGACCACGTCGCCGCGCGTGGCTGGCAGGTGCTTCTGTGTGGCGGCCCGGGCGACTACGAGCGCGCGTTTGGCAACGCCATTGTCGCAAAGTGTATAAATCCACCCGACGACCTGATTGGCAAGGACACGCTCAAGCAATTTCTGGCGCTGGCGCGGCGCGCGAGCCTGGTTCTGACGCCCGACTCCGGTCCGTTGCACATGGCCAATGCAGTCGGGACCAAGGTGCTCGGCCTGCATGCGGCAAGCAATCCGCAACGTTCCGGACCCTACTCCGACCGGCGCTGGTGCGTGGATCGTTATGACGCCGCCGCGCGCAAGTTCCGTGGCAAGCCGGCAGCGGAACTGGCCTGGGGGACGAAGCTCGAGTATCCGGGAGTCATGGACCTGATCGAGGTCGACGCCGTCGTGGAGCGCTTCGAGGCATTTCTCAGCGATCATCCCTGATCGCGAGGATCACGAAGCGGCCATCCCGAGCCGCACTTTTCAAAAGAGCTACGCTCGATAATCCTGATACGACTTTTCCTCGACCAGCGACGAGCCGAGCTTCAGGTTGATCTCGCGCTTCACGGCCGCTCGTTCATCGTTTCGGAAATATACGGCGCGCGCCAACTCGATGAACTCGGCATCGAACGCCTGTGCCTTTTCCTTCAGCCGAATCCGGTCTTCGATATCCCAAAGAAGTTCGTTGACGGCCTTGAGCCGCGCGCGCTGCGGCTGGATATCGACGCGCGATGAAGGGTGCGCCGCCCAGGTCTTGTCGAGCATGCCCAGTTCTGCGCGCACGTTGGCGAGCTTGCCGGCATCAGCGATGCGCTCGGACTTGATTTCGAGAATCGTGATCTTGTCGATCAGTTCGCCGAAGGAGATGGGGATAGAGAGTTCGGTCATGACTCACAGTCTGGCGGCGCAACGGGAATCGAACGCCGCAGGCGCTGAAGACCCCGATCATCAATGACCATACCGAGCCATCGCGCGGGTTCGGCTCTCAGTTTTTTGGCTGGTTCACAAACCGTATGGCGGAGAGGGTGGGATTCGAACCCACGTTACGGCGAAACCGTAAACCGGATTTCGAATCCGGCGCATTCGACCACTCTGCCACCTCTCCAAGTCCCCGTTGATAACTCAGCAGGGGGCGCGAATGATAAGGGGACCGCGAGTTTGAGACAACCTTTGTGTGGCGGTCGACGTGACGGGTTCGACAAATCGGCAGGAAACCGATTTGTGCAGCGAAGCTGCCGAAGGCGAGGCAAGGGATGTGCTGAGCAGTGTCTCGCCCTCTCCCCTCATGCCGGCGGCCCGGCACCAAGCCGACACCCCGCAACCTGAACGGTTCGCGCAACTTCTGCACACTCGACGAGGCGTAGAATCGCCCTGCCTGCTGTACGGGAGAATCCGACATGAAATCGACGCCGCTGCTGTTTGCACTGTCCCTTTGTGTTGCGCCCCTCGCCTCCAACGCGCAAACCTGCCCCGCCCAGAGCGCCGAGGAAGCCGCTGCCGATGTCCACAGCTCGTTCGCCGCCTGGCAGCAGGCCGTTGAGCACCGGGACCTGGAAAAGACCATGGCCATCTTTTCCGCTTCGCTGCGCTTCCAGTACCAGGGTGTGCCGGACTTCGGCTACGACCACCTGCTTGCGGTCTATCAAGCCGAGTTCTCGCGGCCAGACGCCCCAATCTGGCGTCCGAACATCGAAAACACGATCGCGTCGCCGACGCTGGTCACCCTGTTCGGCGAATGGACTCTGATGCCGGCCAAGGGCGGCGATGCGATCACACGCAATCGCGGCGTCGATGTGTTCCAGCGCGAAGCCGATTGTGTCTGGCGGGTTGTGGCGTCGCTGAACTATTCCGACAAGCGCAGCGTCGCCGTCGATTCGCAGGATCGCAGGAGCCCGGCCGAGGTGAAGCACGACAAGCTGCAGCCAAGTCGCGCCGGCGCCATCGCGCGCGTAGATCGACAGCAGTAACTTCCGCCGCAGCGGTTACGACTTCGGCATGAAGAAATATTCGCCGGCCTCGTGACCGGCGAACTGGATCGGCGCGTATTCCGGCACCTGCTGCAGGCCTGCAGTTGCACTCTTGAGCGCCATGTTCGACGCGATCTCGCGGAACAGACGCTGCCCGGTCAGCAATTGGTTGTTGTCGTTCAGCGCGACGATCAGGGCTCCGGCAAACAGCGAATGCTCGCCGCGCGCGGCGTCGGCAACAGGCTGCACC
>DASSGP010000433.1:0-17645 GCA_035693405.1 Rudaea sp.
CGACTGCGGCGCGAAGTACAGCCAGCAGGCGACGCCGATATTCAGCGCGAGCAGCAGCAGGAAAACAATGCGAGCGAACATGGCACCAGCAAGCCGGCGGAACGGCCGCCGGTCAACCGCGCGATTCTATCAGGCGAGGCCGCAGGCAGAGGTTCGATCAGGTCACGCCGCTCTGAGCCCCTCTCTCTTCGGGAGAGGGGCTGGGGTGAGGGTCGGGATACTCGATGCGTCGATGCGTATTCGGACCCTCATCCGGCGCTGCGCGCCACCTTCTCCCGGTGGGAGAAGGGAATAAGCTGCAGCGCGGTCGCGGGTTCGTTGATCGGACCCGCTCTCAGGCCGAACCGGCAGCGTAGATCGCCAGGCCGCGCAAGACGAGTTCAGCGTCGACGCGGCAGGCCGGCTCGATCAGCGTGGCCAGGCGCGCGGCACTGCCGCCGGTCAGCACGACCGAGGGCGTAGCGCCGAACGTCCTCGTCGCGTGTTCGACGAATCGCTCGACCAGCGCCGCCCCCGCGAGCCAGACACCCGACTCGATCGCGTCGCCGGTATTGTCGGCGCATTCGACGACGCGCGCAGCTTGCGGAGTCGAAAGGCGCGCCGTCGCGCCGGTCAAGGCATCGCGCATCAACGGCGGACTCGGCGCGATCAGGCCGCCCAGATGGCTGCCGTCCGCAGCCAGCGCATCGAGCGTCAACGCTGTGCCGCAACTGGCCAGCACGCACGGTCCGGGCTCGACCGCATGCAGGGCGACGAGTCCGAGAAAACGGTCGATGCCGAGCCGGTCGGGCTCGGCGTAGGCGTTGCGCACGCCACAGGCCGAGGCTGGGCTGGGAACGAATGTCGCCTGCACGCCGAATCGTTCGAATGCCTTGCGCCAGACCTGATCGCCGACCACCGCGCTGGCGACCGAGGCGATCAGGATCGCCGATACCGCGCCGATATCTTTCCACAAAGTATCAAAATCCAGTTGTATATCGTCGCCGACGTGCGGCAGCGCGCCGACGAATCGAAGCGTGCTGCCGTCCCACAGCGCGCACTTGAGCCGCGTGTTGCCCAGGTCGATCAGCAGCTTCATCGCGCGCGCACCGAGACTTCGGCGCTGTCATAGGTTGCTATCGCGTCGCCATGGCGCACGCGCAGCGCGCCGCGTGAGTCGACACCTTCGGCGATGCCTTCGCGTGTTCCATCGGTGGCCGCCACGCGCACGGCCTTGCCGTGCAGCAGATCGGCGCGCGCGTAGTCCGCGGCGATCGCCGCGAAGCCATGCTCTGCGAAGCGGTCGAGTGTTTCGATCAGGCGGGCAAGCAGGCGTCCGGCCAGGCGGTTGCGCGACGGCGGATCGACGTTGGTCAACGTGGCAATATCGGTCACCGGCTGGTCGATCGCCGCCACGACGTCGACAGGCAGGCGCAGGTTGATGCCGATGCCGATCACCGCGTAACACGGTCCAAGGAATTCGCCGCCGAGTTCGATCAGCACGCCGGCCAGCTTTCGGCCGCCCGAAAGCACGTCGTTCGGCCATTTCAGCCCTGCGCCGGTAACGCCGCAGTCGCTCAGCGCAGCGACGACCGCCGTGCCGGCGGCAAGGCTCAGGCCGGTCAGCGCGCCCATCCCGTGGTCGAAGCGCTTGAGCAGGGAAAAGTATAAATTTCCGCCGAGCGGCGAGCGCCAGTCGCGGCCGCGCCGGCCGCGGCCGGCGGTCTGCGTCTCGGCACAGCAGACGAGCAAGTCGCCGCCGTCGCTCGCCGCGCGGCGCAGCAATTCGCTGCTGGTCGAATCGATCTGCCAATCCACGGCGATGTTGCCGACGCGGGCGCGTTGCGCCGGCTCGAGTTCGGCCGCGATGCGCTCGCCATCGAGCCAGTCGATCGGCCAGGCCAGGCGGTAGCCGACCCCGCCTTCGGCCACGATCGGGGCGCCGAGCGCGCGCAGGGCTTCGACCTGTTTCCAGACCGCCGCGCGGGTGACGCCGAGCGCACCAGCCAGTGCGCTGCCGGACATCGGGGCGTCGGCGGACAGGCGGCTCAGCAGGTGAAGGGGATCCATCGGGCAGGTCGAAGCGGCGGGTGGTCAATGGTAGACGACTTTGCGCCGCGTCCCGCGCGCGGCGTGCTTATTGCTCGCCGCAGATCACGGGAGAGCGCCGGCCGCACGCAATCAGTGTCCGCTGTGTCCGGAGGCGGACACTTACGGATACCCGGCGAATTGCAACCGGTTGATCCGGCAGGCGTTCGCTCGTGGCATGAATACTGCTCTGTCAGCCCAGGGGTCACTGGCTCGGATGAGCCGGTACATGCGATCATTGCAAGGCTTGGGTCGCGCCGCGCGCGGCTCAACGTTGGTTCGGAGGTGTTCATGCCCAGGAATTGCGCAATTCTCGCTCTGCTGTTCGTCGCCGTATCGGCTTGCCCGGCTGTCTACGCCGGCGATTTCGTCACGCGCGCGAGCAGCGGCTATGCGCCTGCCGGTGATGAAGCCGGAGCGCGTGTCGGACGCGTGGCAGCAATGAACGAATCGGACAGCACTCCCGCCGTGCGCACGCCCGACACCGACGCCGACGCCGCGCCGGTCACGACAACGCGCCGCGCCGCGCACGTGGGCACCGATGATTCCGCCGGCGCTGCGCATGCGGTCGCGCCGCCCTCCACGCCTGCCGCCGATGGCGAAGACAAACCGGTCCCCGCCAGTCCGCACAAGGCGCGCGCCTTGCGTTGGCAGTCGATGTTGCCGGGCGTGATGAAGTAATCCGCTGACCGCGTTTCGCCGCATCTTCAGGGATTTTCCGTCGCACCATCCAATGCCCTTGTCGTTGCTGACGCCGGCGCTGGCGACGTGTCCGCCGTCGCGTTTGCGGCGGTGGGCGGGTCGCTTGCACGGCATGGATTTTCGGTGATGCGTCGCCACGCTTTCCGTCAACTGATGACGAGGCACTGAGTGGTCGGCCACAAGCGCGGCTTCATCGAAGTGGATTCGATCTTTGGGCGCATCGAAGCGTTCGAGGACGATCTCGTGACCGATCAGATTGTCGCCTTCGGCGCGCACACGCGACCCGAACTGGCCTTCCTGCTGTCCTTTGTGGATGCCGGGGACAGCCTCTTTGACCTCGGCGCCCATATCGGCTCATTCGCCATTCCGCTGGCGCAGAAGATCGGCCCGGGCGGTCGCATCGTGGTCGTCGAGGGACTGCCCGAAACATTCGTGGTGCTCGAACGCAACATGCGCCGCTTGGTGCCGCACGGGGCGTCCGTCTTGGTCAACGCCCTGATTGCGTCCGCCGGCCAGCGCTATGCCGCGCAGACGCCGCAAGGAAATACCGGCGCCAATTTTTTTGCCCCGGCAGCTGGCGGCGAAGGGATCGCGGTTCCCGCAACCACGCTCGATGCGCTGTGCCACGCGCATTTTTTTCCGCGCGTCGTCAAGATGGATCTCGAAGGCTTCGAAGCCTTCGCTCTGGAGGGCGGCCGCGAGCTTCTGGCGCGCCGCCCGATCATCTATGCCGAGATCGCCGACCAGCTTCTGCGGCGCTGTGGCGCCAGCGTCGCCCAACTCGATACCTTGCTGCAGGACCATGGTTACCGCTATTTCAGGAATGTCGGCGATCGAAATGCAGCCCACGACAATTACCTCGTGGCAGAACTGCCGACTTTGGCCGCCGGCGGCGACTTCTTCGATGTGCTCGCGATCCACCGGGACGACGAACGCCTGCAGCGCGTCTTCGTGACCTCAACCGCGAAGGTGGATGCGAGTTGATCAGTGCGCGTCTCGTCCAGGGCGCGACAGAAGACTGAATCTTTTTCTGCAAGCGACTGACCTGGCCGCAGCAGGCTCTCGCTATCAGGCGTCCGGCAGCACGCGGCGAAACTCTTCGATCCACGAACGCCGGAAAGGCTCCTGGGAATATTGCGCGGCAGTTTTCCGCCCGCGAGCCGCGATTTCTTCGCTGCGCCCGGGAGTCCGGGTGGCGTCGATGAGCAGTTCGGCGACACGTTCGATGTCCGGATACGGCGCGACGTCGCAATTTTCGCCGGCACGCATGTAGTGCCGCCCGCCAAAACCATCATAGCCGACGACCATGGTGCCCATTGCCATGGCCTCGAGTGGCACGAGGCCGAAGCCTTCGGCTGCCGACAGCGTCAGGAAATAGCGGACCGCCCCTAGTTTCGACAGTAGCTCGATGTGCGGCACGCCGCCGCCGCTCAGTGGCTCCGCCAGCGCGATGTGCGGCGCGCGTTCCGCGAGGATCGCGCTCAAGCGTTGCCAGGAACTCTCCCATGCTTCCGGAATGCCCTTTCGATAGGGCAGCACGACGAGCGGCGGTCGCTGCGCCCACGGCGTCGGCGGCGGCACCCCGTCGAGGCCGATGAAGGGCGGGATTACCCGCGCGTCGATGGCATAGACGGTGTGGAGGAAGTCCCGCACAAAGTTGCTCACTGCGACATAGTGGTCGAGCTTGCGATCGAGCAAAGCGTAGGTGCTGAAACCCTGAACGTAGCTGATCTTGAAACCGGGCAGCCGCCAGCCGAACTGATGGCTGGAAAAGCTCGGATTCACGATCATGAGGTCCCGTCGCGTGATCTCCTTCTCCATTTGCGCCAGCGGCACCAGGGGCATGCGCACTGCGTAGTCATGGATGCCGTGGTCCGCCGTTTCGCTTCCGGCGGCTACCGCGACTGCGTGAAAACCGAATTCCTCCTCGAGAATCCGGCCGAGGTGATAGGCCATCAGCGTCCCGCCGTTGGGCAGGTAGGCGCCTATGACGTAGGCTCGGCGGCTGTTCATGGCTGAATTCGACCTGGCAGGTTCCCCGGTGCACGAGTGTTGCCGATGGGTGGGGTGCGCGACAAGCGGTGGAGATCACGCACGTTTAGGCTTTCCCTGCGCCTTGCCGGAGGCGGCCACGCGGCACTGACGTTGCTTAACCCAGGCCCGGCAATTAAGCTGGCGTCTGCTTTTCGATATTTTGCCTTTCACCCGGCAGCGTTAGTTGCTGCGCATCAATGGCTGCCTGATTTTTCATGCTTTTATTTCGTCGGACTGCGCAGATTTCCTGCGCCACGATTCTTGCTCTTGTTCTGCCCGCGTCCGCCTACGCCTGCGGTGGCAGCGTCCACATCGAACTGCACGAGGCTGGAGTCTACGCTCTCGACCAGGCAGCCATTGTCGCCGCGCAGCCTGGCCTCGGCGATTGTCGCAGCGATGACCTGATGCTGACCCAGCGTGGTCGTGAGGTGCCGCTGCGTATCGTCGGCGACAGCGCCGGCCGTCTCGCAGCAGGCGCGCGTCTGGAGTGGATCGGTGAGCCGCTGCACGGACCGCAAAGCTGGTTCGACCCGTACTCGGCCGTGAATGTATACATTTTGTCGGCGGCGCCGGGCACGCACGCGCGCATGCAGGCGCCGGCGTCCGATGCGAACAGCCGTGCCGGCGCACTGTCGCGGCGCGTCCACTTCGAGCAGGAAAACGAACTGATCCGGCTCAACCGCTCGACCATGAAGCCGGGCGAAGAACCCGACTTCTGGCAGTGGGCCAAGCTGACCCATGCCGATCCACAGGCGTTCACGTTCGAATTCGACCTGCCCGACCTGAGCCATGGCGGCGCGGCGCCCGCCACGGTCGCGGCGACGCTGGATTTCCGGGGCATTTCCTATATCACCAAACCGCATTCGAACGGCGAGAAGACGACGGCCCATCATGTTGTCGACGTGACCGTCAACGGCAAGCGCGCGGCGTCGCTGTCCTGGGACGAACGCTTCGAGTCACGCCAGCAGATCACGCTGCCACTCGCGCTGCTCAAGGCCAAGGGCAACGTGCTCGGCCTCCAGGTGCCGGTGCGTTACGCCCCGGGCGATCAGGAGAACCCGATCGTCGACGTAGTCATGTTCAACTGGTTCGAACTGGCCTATCCGATCGACGGCGACCTGAACGCGAGCGCGGCCTCGTTTGTCGTCGCCCCGGCGACGGCGACGACGCCCGCGATCGTCGAGCTGGCCGCCGCGAAGTCGGAGCCGGTGACGCTGTACGGCAGCGATGGGAGGTACTTCGCGGACGCGCCCGCCAGCACGGGGCGCCATCGTTTCGCCGGCGTCGCGCCGGGCATCGAGATGCATCCCCTTGTTGGCGCCGCGTTTCTCAAGCCGGACCTCGTGCGCGCCGTCGCCGACCAGGATTGGCGCAACGTCGGCGCCGGGCACGACTACCTGATCGTCAGTCACCCGAGCCTGATCGAAGCGATCGGACCGCTGGCGGAATTTCATCGCCGCAACGGTCTGAAGGTCGCGGTCATCGACGTCGACCAGGTCTACGACCAGTTCAACGATGGCATCAGCCATCCGGTAGCGATCAAGGACCTGATCGACTACGGGCGCGCGCATTGGGCCGTGAAGCCGCGCTACGTGCTGCTCGTCGGCACCGCCAGCTTCGACATCCGCAAGACCGGCAAGGCGATCAGCATGCAGCCGGCCAATTTCGATCCGCGCACTGGCGTTTCCTTCAGCAAGCGCACCGATACGCTTGCAAACCCCTCCAGTCGCAACCTGATCCCGACCTGGCAATACCCCTCCGACGGCGGGCAGTCGGCGAGCGACAACCGATTCGTCGCGACCAGCGACAACGACTACCACCCGGCGCTGGCGATCGGGCGCCTGCCGGTGGTGAGCGCCGAGGAAGTGGCGGCGATCGTGCGCAAGACCATCAACTACGCCTCCGCGTCGGACGTCGGTTCGTGGCGGCACCGGGTCATGTTCATCGCCAACGAGAATCCCTCGTTTCAGCGTTCGTCAGACCAGATTGCCCAGGATGTCGGTGCGCAGGGATTCGCCACCGAGAAGATCTACGGCAATCAGGACGAAGCGGACAACCTCGCGCACCAGGCGGCGATCAATGACGGGCTGAACAAGGGCGAGCTGCTCGTCCACTTCATCGGCCATGGTGGACGCCTGATCTGGCGCACTGGTCCGCCGGATGTCAAGAAGAACCACGACCTGTTCACGCTTGCCGACGTGAACAACCTGCGCAACGGCATGCGCTTGCCCATGGTGCTGTCGATGACCTGCTTCTCCGCCCCTTTCGACAATCCCAGCGAGGATTCGATCGGCGAACGCTTCCTGCTCGAACCCGACAAGGGCGCGGTCGCGGTGTTCGCGGCCTCCTGGACCAATGCACCGAATGCCGACTTCTCTCGCAAGCTGGTCACAGAGCTGATCAAGCCGGGACAGACGATCGGCGACGCGATCGTCGCGGCCAAGAAGGAAATGAATGACGCGACGATGGTGGAAATGTACAACCTGCTCGGCGACCCGGCGCTGGTGCTCGAGCGTCCGCGCGACCGCATCGACATCGTGCGAAGCGGCGATCGCTGGCAGGACAGCATCGCGGTGCGCGTACCCGAAGCGGGGTTCGGCGGCGAGATCACCGTGGACTGGGTCGATGCGGCGGGCAACCCTGTCGACTCGAAGACCTATGAAGCACGCGACGCGCAGTTCCAGCTTCCGGTGCCGTTGCCGGCAGCGGTGGGCGTGCGCATCTACGCTGCGAATTTCCGTACCGGGCGCGACGCCATGGGCACGTTCGACCTGCGGCCTGCGCCACCACCCCCGGTGGTGACCGCCACGGGTAAACCGGGTGCTTCAAGTTTCATCAAGGACCCAAAGCCACCGGCTGCGAGTAAACCGGCCGCGTCGAGTTTCGTGAAGGACCCCAAGCCGCCGGCTGCGAAACCCGCGCCGGCGACTGGCGCGGCGGTCGCCGCGCCGCAAGGGCTCGACCGCATCGGGCGGACCGGATTCGACGATCAGCGCGCCGCCGCACCGGCAGCACGCACCGAAAAGGCGGCAGATGCCCGTCAAGATCGACAGTAGCCGTCGATCCACGGAGCGGCAAACGCCAGGAACAGGAGCAACGCCGCCAGCAGCGCACCGGCGAGCAGCCGCAGGCGCGTGAAACTCCCGCTGTCGTCGGCGACCGCAAGCCGCGCGTAGGCGTCGCCGGCAAACCCGCACATCACTGGCATCATCGGCAGCAGGTAGCGCGCGATCGCGAGCAAGCCGAGATAGAGCGCCAGCTGGTAACCCAGAAATCCGAGCAGCAGCCACAATCCGAGCCGTCGCCAACTGCGCTGCATGCACAGGCCGAAGGCGAAGCCGGCGAGGATCAGCGCGTAGAACAGGTGCGAACTCCAGCGCACGATCAGCGCCAGCCAGCGCGGCGTGTCCGGATACGCGCCGAGGTAGCCCGCACAGGCCGGCCCGGGCAACTGGCCGACCAGCAGTGTCTTGCTTTCGAACAGGCGGAAGTACTGTTTCCCGAGCTGGCGCCAAAGCAGCACCGGCAGCGGGTTCTGCTCCACCTCGGCACCGATCTCGCTCCAGGCCCAGGCGTTGCGCTGGTCAGAATTGGCGCCGCTCTCCAAGTATTCCTGAAACAAGTTCGCTCCCGGCCAGGTAATGTAGTCGTTACGATCGGGAACGCGCAGGCCGATCAGCAGGTTGATCGCCGAACTGTCCGCTATGCGCCAGTGTCCGGTGTTGCGATGCCCGGCGATGATCGCCGGCGCGACGGTGACCGCGAGCGCGAGAACGAACGCCGCCGCCGTATGGAGGTTCATGCGCAACGGCCGCCAGCTGACGACGAAACACGCCAGCAGTAGCGGCCAGAATGCCGCGAGTAAGCTTTTGAACAGCAGCGCGACGCCGATTGCGACGCCGGCGGCGATCGCGGCACGCATGCGCACCGGCACCTGCAGCAATAACGCAAATGCCACAAGCACGAGAAACAGATGCGGCACCTCGGGCCACAGGTACTGCGCGAAGGCCGCGTTGCTCGGAGCGAGCACGAACAGCGCCGCGGCGATGCCGGCGGCGAGTGGATTGCCCGAGATCCGGCGCCACAGAACGAACAGGAGCAAGCCGCAGCCAAGGAACAGCGTCGTCTGCACAATCTGCACCGGCAGCAGCGAGTCGCCGCCGGCGAGCAAGGTCAGCGCGATGAAAAGCGGTTGCGCGGGCGGCCAGGTGTCGCTCGGATGCCACGCAGCGCCGCCCAGGATTTCGTGCGCCACGCTCCAGTAGCGGTTTTCGTCGCCGACCAGCTGTTTGGCGCCGTAGTGATAGTACAGCCACCACAGCATGACCTGCTGCAGGAACAGCAGCGCACCGGCTGCGGCGAGAAGCGCAAGCGTAGACCGCCTGTGATGATTCTTTCGGCCGCCGCCTGTCGGTTCACTCATGCGCGAAGAATTCGTGATTTTTGCGCAGCACGCAAGAGCCTCGCGGGAATGTCCCTCGCAGGAATGTCCGGCGAATCACGGTGTATCGGCGGTGAGGTCCGCAAGCGCCGGAACGCCGACGTCCGCCGCCAGTTCTGCCACGCGCGCGGAAAGCGCCGTCGGAGCGGACGTGTACGTGGCCTCGACGGCATGGCTGATCAGCCAGCTGCGTACCGTATCGATGGCGCCAACCGGCGCGCCGCCGCCGGGCGCCACCGCGGCGGGGCCGCCGTCATCGAAGCGCTGCAGCTGCAGGCACGGCTGCTCGTGCAGGACGTACACCTCGTACCCCGCATCGGCCGCGCGCCGGGCGTCCGCCGTAGCCGTGACGAGCAGGCGCGCGCGCGGCGCGTGCATGGCGTAGCGTCCGTCGCTTCCGCAATACGTCCTGCGCACCCGGTAGTCGAGAACGCGCCGTGCAAAACTATACAATGTCGCACCGACCGCGGCCTCGTAGCCCGGATAACGCGCGCGCAGCACGGCCATGCCCTGGACGCCGAGCGCACTGCGGCGGGTGTCGCCGAAGCTCGCGCTGCGTTCGTGTCGCACCAGAACGTTGCCGGCGACGATGTTGCGGTATCCGGCCAGTTCGGCGCGCTGGCAGAAGTCGTTCTCCTCGCCGTAACCGGCCGGGAAAGCGTCCGCATCCATCGTTCCGATCCGGGCGATGAGCTCGCGCTTGACGAACATGCAGAAGCCGTTGCCGGTCGGCAGTTCGGGAAAGCGCAGTCCAGCCTGCTGCAGCACCGCGCGCTGCGCGCCCGGCAGGTCCCACCTTGCCGGGATCGGACAGTATTGTTCGAGTTCCGGCACGCTGAAGGCGCCGGCGTTGTCGGACACGGCCGTGACCGTTCCGATGCTGTCGTCGCCGTAAGCGGCCAGGCGCAGCGACTGAAGCCAGCGCGGACCGACCTCGGTGTCGCTATTGAGCAGCACGATATCCGCGTCGCCTGCCAGTTGCATGCCGAGGTTCACGCTGTGCGTGTAGCCGCGGTTGCGCGCGTTGCGTTCGACCAGCGTGTTTGCGCGCCGCGCGAGAGGTTCGAGCAATGCGCCGATCGCCGGATCGGTGCTGGCGTCGTCGATCAGGATCAGGCGCGCCGACCGCGGCGTCCAGCGCTCGAGCGCGGCGATGCAGCGCTGCACGCTCTGCGGCGCGTTGTGAATCGGCACGACGATCGCGATCGACGGCAGGTCGGACCATGCGCGCCGCGGCAGCCGCGGCGTTCCGGCCAGCGGCGCCAGATAACGCGCGGCCTGCGTCCACTGCGGCTCGCCGGGCGCGGCCGCCGCGCCGAAACGCACTCGCCAAGTGCTTGCGCTGGGTCGCATCGTCGCAGCCGCGGCGATGCTGAACTCGAGCTCGTCGTTGCCGCTCGGCGAATACTCGAACGCGCAGGCGTGAACGTGCGCGCCGTCGCCGGATCCGGCGAATGGCGCGAACGCGACGCCATCCAGGCACAACTGCGTCGGCGTGCCCGCCGCGGCATGGTCGCGCCAACGCAGTTCCCGGCCATCCCAGCCGAGCCACTCGATGTGCGCGCCGCCGGACCCGTCGTCGCCGGTCGACGCGAGTTGCGCGCGCGGCGCCGTCATCGTCAGGGTCCTGCCAGCGGCGCCGAAGCGGGCGAAGCGGCCGCGTGGTAGGCCGCTAGCACGGCATCGACCGGCCCCTGCATCATGCTGCGGCCATGCTCGATCCACAGCGCGCGGTCGCAGACCTGCCGGATCTGCGCGTCGCCGTGCGAGACGAACACGACCGTCGTGCCGCCGTGGATTCGCTCGCGCAACGCGTCGCCGGACTTCTGCTGGAATTCGGTGTCGCCGACGGAGAGCACTTCGTCGATCAGAAGCACGTCGGGCTCGACCTGCATCGCGACGGAGAAACCCAGACGCATCGTCATGCCGGTCGAGTAGCTCGAAATCGGCTGGTCGAAAAAGTCGCCCAATTCGGAAAACTCCAGGATCGCGGGCAGGCGCTGCATGATCTCGCGCCGGCGCAAACCCAGCATCAATCCGGACAGCACCGCATTGTCGCGGCCGGACAGGTGGGGCACGAAGCCGAGCGCGAGCGACAGCAGCTGGCACGACACCGGCGCGCGCGTCAGGCGGCCGCGATCGGGCGTGATGATGCCGGCAATCGTGCGCAAAAGTGTACTTTTCCCGGAGCCGTTGCGGCCGACGACACCGAGGCGGTCGCCGGGCGCCAGGCTCAGGCTGACGTCTTCCAGCGCCCAGAAACGTGGGCTGCCGACACGCAATTGCGCATTGAACGCAACGCCGACATTTTCCAGGCGGATGATCGGGTCGCTCACGTCGGCAGCTTCACGTAGCGTGGCGTCAGCCGCGTGATCAGCAACGACCCGAATGCGTAGAGTGCGAGCGAGATCAACGCGACGCGGCCGAGCGCGAACCAGTCCGGCCATTCGCCGCGCATCAGGATGCCGCGGCCGGCGTCGACCAGCTCGACGATCGGATTCAACTCGAACCAGCGGCGCAGCGCCGGCGGCAGGCCGTCGAGCGAGAAGACGATGCCGGAAAGGAACATCACGACTTGCAGTACCTGCTCGATGATGAAGCGCAAGTCCGGCACGAGCGGCACGACGGCGGCGACGACGTAGGTACATGCGGCGACGAAGATCAGTTCGACCAGCAGCACCGGCAGCAGCGCGACGTAGGCGGCGGTAGGCGGATAACCGGTGGACCAAAGCACGACCAGCAGGATCGCGAGAATGCACAGAAATTTGACCGTGTCGGCGAGGATCTGCACGCTCGGAAACACCTGCAGCGGCAGCTTGACCTGGCGGATCAGCGGCAGCTGTTGCCAGATCGAATAGCCGCCGTGGCTGATGCATGACTTGAACCATTGCCACAGGGTCAGGCCGATCAGCAGGAACGGGATGTAGTCGGGCCCGCCTATGCGGAAGATCACGGCGAACACCAGATAGTAGACGCTCATGTTCATCGCCGGCTCGACGATCCACCAGAGCAGGCCGAGGTACGAGCGCGCGCGTTCGGCGCGCAACTCCGCGTAGGTTGAAAACAGGATCAGTTCGACCAGATGCAGACGCATGGCACGATCACCCGGCGGCGCTGAGCGCAGTGGCGCACGGCGCCCCCGCAGCGCGCTTCGACTTCGGCACGTCGCCGGTCAACAGCACGCGGCGAGCAATCTCAGTTGCCTTTCTTGTCGCTGGGCGCCTTCGCCTCGGCCGGCGTTCCGTCGGGATTACGCTTGGCCTTGGCCTTGAACACGGTCGTGAACTTGGCGCGCTCGCCGCTGGTCGTGATTTCCTCGACGTAATACCAATATTCCTTGCACGGATCGATCGTGTCGTCGACAAACTCGTACTTGTGCGTCTCGGACGTCGTGCCGTTGCCGAGCACCGGCTTCTTCGTGATGCGGACGAACTTGCCGTCCTCGCTGTCGCCTCGATAAACATCGTAACCGAAGGTGTTTTCCTCGCTCGCTGTCGTCCAGCGCGCGGTGTTGTTCACGCGCTGGTCGGGCGGCACCTTGGCCTGGCTGCCGCAGGCGCCTGCCGCGGCCGGGTCGGCTGCGTGCGCCGCGCTACCGAGCAACAAGGCCGCAAGAAGTGCGAGGACGATGCGTGTCATGCGTGAACTCCGTGGAATGGTCGAAGGGCCGGCGAGCGGCAGGGCGCCACCATAGCCCGTGCTTCCGGTGCGCGCAATCCTGCCCTGAGGCTTGACGCGGGCCGGCCGGGACGATGGACAATGGCCCGTGCGCCTGCCCATGACCGCCTGGTTGCTGTCCGGACTGTTCGCCGCGTGCGCGGCGGTCGCCGGCGAACCCGATTGGAGCGTGCGCGTCACGCCGTTCGACCAGGTCTTTCCGGCGCTCGAGCTTTCCCAGGCGCGGCGCGACGGTGCGGCGCCGGCCGGTCGCCGTGAGTTTGCGTTCGGCGAAGGCAGTGGCCTGGTTGCCGTGCGCGTGCGCTCGCACCACGCCGGCGAGCGGGTGACCCTGACCGTCGAGGCGCCGGGCCTGGACGCACCGGCACGCGTCGAGGGTGTCATGCGCCAGTCCGGCCGCGACTACGACCTGCGCCCGCCGCTGGCCTGGAATCCGGCGCAACTGCGCGGCGCCGATGCGCCAAGGCGCGTGGATTTGCGTTTCACGTTGCGGCGCGACGATGCCGCTGCCGATACGCGGACGCTGACCGTAAGCCTGCGGCCCTTGTCCGAGGCGCTGTACTTCGTGCGCGACGGTGTCGACGCCGTCGATCTGAGCTGGATCTTCGCCGCCTTCGTCGACGAGCGCGACGCAGTCGTCGACGAAGTGCTCGGCAGCGCAACTAAAAGTGGAATTGTGGACAGGTTCGACGGCTATGCCGCGGCCTCGGCCGACGGCGTCTACCTCCAGGTCTGGGCGGTCTGGCAGGCATTGGCCGCGCGCGGCATCCGCTACTCCGCGGCCGATCCGGGTATCGCCCGGGGGCCGCGCGTGTTCAGCCAGCGCGTGCGCCTGCTCGAGCAGACCTGGTCGGACCGCTCGGCCACCTGCATCGACGGCAGCGTGCTGATCGCCTCGGCGCTGCAGCGAATCGGCCTGCGTCCGTTCCTCGTGCTCGTGCCCGGTCATGCGTTCGTCGGCTTCCATCTCGACGCCTACGGCAATGGTGCCGCGTATCTGGAAACAACCGTACTCGGCGCAGCACCGCCGCCGCTGGCCGCGCTGCCGGCGTTCGCGTCGGACTTCAGTTCCGACGACGCAGCGCGCCTCGACATCGCGCGTTTTTCAGCTGCGCTGACACTCGGCCGCCGCCACTTCAACCAGATCGCCACGCGCTTCGATGCGCGCCATCGGCCTGATTACGCGCTCATCGACATCGGCGCGGCGCGGGCGTTTGGAATTGCGCCCATCGAATCAGGGAGTAGGGACTAGTGGCTAGGGACCAGCAAGAGCGGGCAACGACGCGATTTTGTCCACATCCAGGCAAAGAACAGTTCAGACTCCTTGTGATCCACTAGCACCTGGCCCCTGGTCCCTAGCCCCTGCTCCTAGCTAGCCTTGATCCGCACGCGGAATGCCGCGCCGCCGAGTGTCGGCGACTGGCCCACCGAAAGCTCGCCGCGGTAGGCGCGCACGAGATCCTGCACGATGGCCAGACCGATGCCATGGCCTTGCACGCGCTCGTCGCCGCGCGCACCGCGTTGCAGCAAGTGCTCGACCTGGTCTTCGGGAATGCCCTCGCCATCGTCCTCGACGATGATCTCGAGGCCGTCGCGGCGTCTGCCGTGCGACGGCAACGGCTGCGCCGTCAGAACCACGCGCCGTCGCGCCCACTTGAACGCGTTTTCCAGCAGGTTGCCGAGCAGTTCCATCAGGTCGCCCTGCTCGCCGTAGAACAGCGCGTGCGGGGCGATCTCGAACTCGCACAGGATGTTGCGGCCCGAGTATACTTTTTCCAGGCTGGCGACGATCTCCTCGGCGTAATGCTCGATGCGGATCGGCGCGACGAATGTGGTGTGGCCCGACGTTGCCGCGCGGGATAGCTGGTAGGCGACGATCTGGTCCATGCGCCCAACCTGCTCGAGCACGGTCCAGCGGAACTCCTCGCCTTCGGCGCCGGATTCGAGCTGGCTGCGCATGACTGCCAGCGGCGTCTTCAGGCTGTGGGCGAGGTCGGCCAGCGTGTTGCGATAGCGCTTGAGGTGATCGCGCTCGCTGCTGATGAACTCGTTGAGGTTCGCGGCCAGGCCCGCCAGTTCGCGCGGGTAACGGTCGGACAGCCGTTCCTGCTGGCCGTGCTCGACCCGCGCCAGGTCGGTGGCGATCCGGCGCAATGGCCGCAGGCTCCAGCGCAGAGTCAGCACCAGCAGCGCCAGCAGCAGCAATCCCAGGCCGCCGAGATAGACGAGCAGAGTCTGGCGAAACACATCGAGCTGGGCCTGCAGGTTGGCGGCATCGTCGGCCACGTGCAGGGTCAGGTTGACCGAGCCGCGGTTCGGCACTTCCCACATGACGCCGAGGCTGAAAACGTATACGTCCTGATCCTTTCCGGGCACGAGGGTGAACGCGCTCTGGCCGGGCTTCAGCGTGACGTCGAACGGCAAATCCTTGCCGATCGCCGATGGCGAGCGCCAGTGCTCCGACTTCGCGCCGTCGACATCGACCGGCCCGACGACGCCGGCATACAGGCCGCTGCCGGGACGATCGAAGCGCGGCTCCGGGCCGATCTCCGGCGGCGACCAGCGTTTGGAACGCGCGACTTCCGAATTGGCCAGATAGCCGTAGGCGTAGCTCTGCAGACGATCGTGCAGGGCGCTGCGCAGTGTCTCGTAGATTGCCGTGTCGAGGGCGAAGCCGGTCAGGCCGAGGAATGCCGCCAGGGCGATGCCGGCCGCGAGCAGTGAACGCGCCTGCAGCGAAAGCGGGCGCCGCGCGGCTGGAGTAGTTACTGCCGTGCCCATCCAGCGCGCCCCGTCGCCGCCGGCCGGGTCACTCCGCCGTCGCGCTGTTGTCGTTCGCCGCTGGTGTCGTCTCGTTGCGTGGGATCGCGAAGCGGTAACCGCGGCCGCGCACGGTCTCGATCGGTTTCAGCCCGTTTTCCGGATCGAGCTTGCGGCGCAGGCGGCCGATGAAGACTTCGAGCACGTTGGAGTCGCGATCGAAATCCTGCTGATAGATATGCTCGGTCAGATCGGCCTTCGACACGAGCTCGCCGGCATGCAGCATCAGGTATTCGAGCACCTTGTATTCGTAGCTGGTCAGGTCGGCCGGCTGGCCGTTGACGTGGACGGTCTGCGCCGTCGTGTCGAGCACGATCGGTCCGCATTCGAGCATCGGCTTGGTCCAGCCGCTGGCGCGACGCACGAGCGCGTTGATGCGCGCGAGCAGTTCCTCGACGTGAAAGGGCTTTACCAGGTAGTCGTCGGCGCCGTGCTTGAGGCCTTGCACCTTGTCCTGCCAGCTCGAACGCGCCGTCAGGATCAGGATCGGAAAGCGCTGGCCGGCATCGCGCAATTCCTTGACCAGTTCCATGCCGGATTTCTTCGGCAGGCCCAGATCGATGATTGCGATGTCGAACGGCACCTCGCGCCCCAGGTACAGGCCTTCCTCGCCATCGGCCGCGGAATCGACCGCGAAGCCGTCGCGTTTCAGGCGGGCTGCAAGGGTCTCGCGCAGTGGAGCTTCGTCTTCGACCAGCAGTACGCGCATATAGGGTTCCTTCTTCTCTTGGCGCAAATCCTGAAAAGTTTCGGCGTCAATCGCCGGCCGGAACGTCGATTACCTTCACCTGGCCGTCCCGCGTCAACACCTTGATCCGGTACACCTTCTGCCGGGCGCCGCCCTTGGTTTCGGCCGAAAGCACCTTGGCGCCGGTCTCCCGCTCGACCTTCGCGATCGCTTCCTGCAACGTCATTGGCGCCGCCATCGCCGGAATCGCTGTGACGAGGGCGGCAATCGTCAGACCGGCGATGGCAAGCAGGCGTTTCACGAGTCGATCATAGCTCCGGCAGCCGTCGCCGCGACGCGGCGCTCGGGAGTCATGCGCCACACTATGGCGTGCGCGATTGAATTTAGGCTGAATACCTGAACGAGCCGATGCCATGCATCTTCAGAAGATCTCGCCGACGCAGCAACGCAGACTGCCGCCGGCCTTTTCGATCTCTTCGAGCGGCAGGCTGCGCAAGGCGAAGCCCCACTCGCCGAGCGCGTCGCGTTGCGCCGGCGTCAGTGACGCCGCCGCCGCGGCGCTCATCCATGCGTTCGCCGCGTCGAGGGCGATCGCGTTGCCGGCGAACGCCGCTTTCTGCGCGGCGTCGATGCGCAGCACGCGCGGAGCATAGACATGCGCGATCGCCTCGGCGGCGGCGCCGTCGGCAAACCCGTCCGGCGCGATGATCACGGCGCGCGAGGCAAGCTGCGCCAGCACGACGTTCGCGTGGTATTCGCCCGGCGCGAGATCGAAGCAGAATGTCAGCTTGAGGCCGAACGCCCGGTGCATCGCCTCGGCGCCGGCGCGATCGCAGCGCTCGGACAGGCCGCAGAAGCCGATGCCGCGCGCCCGGTCGATGACCAGGGCGCCCGTCAGTTCGGCGACGACCGGATCCGTGGACAAATCCACAAGTTCATAATGCAGCAGGTCGACGAAGAACGCGCGGATATCCGTGCGCGCGGCCTCGCGCCGGCGCACGCCATGGCGCATGGCGCCGACGATCGCGCGTCCCGCCACGGTCGCGAACACATTGTTCGGAAACACGCCGTCGGGCATGGCCGGATCGCCCGGAAACACCAGCGTCGGCACGCATTCGCGCAGCGCCGCAGCCAGGCGCGCGTGTTCGCTCGCGGCGCGCAGCGGGTCGACCACGCTGTCCATCGCCATGTAGCGGTTGTCGCTTGCCGATTCCG
>DASSGP010000434.1:0-9376 GCA_035693405.1 Rudaea sp.
GCCGAGTTCGTAGCTCATCACCAGCAGCACGCCCGTGAATGCCGGATTTACCGTCAGCGGCGCATGCAACGCGCCGCTGACGACAGCAACAGACCATGCCGCGGAAATCAGCAGGAACCCGATCATGCTGCCGCATATGAGCATGACCCTGCGCCGGTATTCCCCGGTCGTGCGCCGAATGCCGGACACGAGCGCATCGACCAGGAACACCAGCAGCAACACGACGCTGGCTTGCCCCAGTGCCATCCAGGGATTCGGCACGCCGATTGGCGCCGCCACGAATCCACCGCCCCAGATCGGGACCTGGCGAAGCGATGTGATTTCGATGAAGTTGAGATTCTCGCCGGTCGCAAAATCAGGCACCAGGCACGCCAGGCGTGCCAAGCAGGCGAGCACACCGAGCCAGAGCCTGCCGACTTGCAGGTTCAGGCGGACGAAGGCGACGATGCCGATCATCATCAGCGTGAACGGCAGGTGCGCCCAACGCAGCAGGACTGCGTAGCGTTCGGCCGTCGGCGCGGTCATCATCAGCAACTCGAAGATGGCTAGCGCGGCCACGGATATTCCGGTGACGGCGAACATCAGATGAGCGGTCTGCTGCCTTTGCTGCTTGAACCAGACGAGCAGGTGGATGAGCGCAAGAGTAAGGCTGGCCGCCCCCATCATCGGCCAGACGATATCGATCCAGTTCATCCGCCGCGCGGCTCCCCAGTACCGGTCTTGGCGCGAGTCTAGCGCAAATGTCGTTCCTGGCCGGTCGCCGCGACTCCGGTTTCCGGACTGGCTATGGCCAATTATCGGCCCAGCGAAAAACCGGTGGCCCAATTGATTGCGTCGAGCAGCGCCTGGTCGTCAACCGGCTTGCGCAGGAACATTTTCGCACCGAGGTCACGCACCATCGCACGGGTCATCTCGTCGTCACGGGCCGAGATGACGATGACCGGGAGGCGGCTGCCTATTTGCTTGAGCCGCGCCAGCACATGGTGACCGGTTACGCGTGGCATGGTCAGGTCCAGCAGAATGCAGCCCTGTTCCCCGTCGACCAGTTCATCGAGGAAGCATTCCGCAGAAGCGTACGGGCGCGCATTGGCGCCGACCGACCGGATCAGACGGGCAAAGCCAAAGCGCACATCGTCGTCATCGTCGACGATGTAGATGGCGAGGCTTCCCTCTTCTGCCTTGCTCGCGCCGAGATTTCCCTGATGCATCTTTGCAAGCCTGTCCGAGCCGTTTGTCGACGATATCGCTCCGAAGTGGGCGGCGAAATCGGACCATGATCCCATCGTTCGGCCGGTGGACTACGGGGCTTCCCTCACGAACGAGTCCCCATGCCGCCATCCAGCATCGACGCCGCGCACTGCAGCGCACTGCAGTGATCCGGACGTTCTTCAGACCGAGTTTCTGATAGCACCCAGCCGACCGCTGACGGGTTCCGCCTCAAGCCGCGTCAGCATCATCGGCGCGGCTGCGCGGCCGCGCAATGGGACCTTTGGTACCGTCGGAACTGGCGTGCCGGCATCGCCACTGGGCGCCTTCGGCGGTCGCATGGACGAGGCTCCAACGCTGCTCTGCAGTTGCACCGCGGTAGCGCGTCAAAGACGCGAAGCAGACAGAGCGGCGACGAACTGCCCGGGCTGCTTCCGGTAAGTCCGGGCGCCACGGTCCAACGCGCCGCGTTGCAGCTTCAGGCGCCGGTCGTCGAGGCGCGACAGGACGGCCTCGGTGCCGGGCTTTGCCGGAAAAGTGCGCTCTATCTCATGACGTAATTCGATCAGGTCGTGATCGTCGCCAAGCTGCTCAGCGATGTCCGCGCAGCGTTGGACAACTCTTTTCAGCGGCTGAACTCCTGCGTCGGACAAGGCGCCGGCTGCCGCCTGCAGATACTTCGTCTGCTTGCGCCATTCGTGCAGTGCCTCGGGCGTTCGCTCGGCCGACGCACGCGCGAACGCCCTGCGCCCGTTGCGATAGATCTTGCGCAATCCAGCCAGGAGTTTCGACGCGTCGGCGCGTGGCGGCGGATCGCGGAGCATGCGCTGGCTGCACGCCTTCACGAGTTGCGCGCATCGGCGCCGCGCTGCTGGTTCGGCAAACACGCTGCGCGCCGCATCGAGGCGCTGCTCCAGGATTTGACGCAGCGCAGATATTGTCGCGGCGCCGGCCGAAGTCTTCACCCGCGACTTGCCGAGCAGCCGCGCAGCCACGACGAGCGACCTGGCGTCGCGCAGTGGCGAAAGGCAACGGCCAGCATCGCGCAGCGCGCGGTTCTCACGTTCGTAGACTTCGGACGCCAGCGCCGGCCGCATCAGGCGCAACGCGGCGCGCGCGCGTTTGAGCGCCTTGCGCGCCGCGTGCACGCGCGCCTCGATCTTGCCGGTCTCGGCGAGGCAGTCCAGCGCCCTGCCCAGATTCGCACGCAGCAACGCGGTTGCCGGGTCGGAGCGCTGGCGTTTCATCGATTGCGGCAGGCAAACAAAATCACGAAGATCAGCAGGGGATGCTTCAGGAATCCCATCGTGCCTCAGGGTCAGGGTTTGGTCGTGCCGACGGTCCTTGCCAGGTCGAGCTCCTTGCGCAACGCCTTGGCCCAGCCCCTCGCCGCGTCGCGCGCTTCGGCCGCGTTGTCGACGCTGGTGATGCGCTGCGGGCGGAACGATTCGCGCGCCTGCGCGCGATCGAAAATGCGCATGACGATGTCGCCGCTGACCGAATCGCGCAGTGCCGCGACCAGCGTCATCTCGCCGGCAGAAACGGCAAACGTGGTTACGCGGCCCGCCGACTGGATGTCGGGCGCGGCGACATCCAGATCGATGATCGACATTTCGACATCGAGCACATCATTGCCTGGGGCGTCGACCAGCTTGTAGCCGCCATCGCTCAATTGCCTGACGACTTCCTCGCGCACAAGCGCCGACAGGCTGTCCTTGATGCGCTGCGAATCGCTGGCTTTGATCGGTGTGCGCGAGCCCGGCGCCGACTGTTTCTCCCAGTCGCGCCGGAACGCGACCGATATCGGTCCGAGCCTTACCTCGGTGTAGCCAGCGAGAGTCGCGCCGGGCTTCGCATAAACGACATCGAGGCCTTTCACGGCGACTTTGCCCAAGCCCTCCTCGCTCCACACGGTGGCCGCGGCACGCCTGCTCTTGGGTACCTCGTTGGCTGGCGTCTGGGCGAGCGCAGTGCAACCTCCGCCAACCACCAACAGCCATGCAATCGCCAAGCGTTTCATGGCGCTCCTGCTTTCAAGCAACCTGTGCCCGTATCTTGGCACAGCGCGCAGCGAAAGATTCGGTTAGATTCTGTCCGCCACTCCGTTCACCCGTTGGGCCTGCCATGTTGCAGGCAGCGGCTGCCGGGGCAGCGCGCTGCGGCGAACACTCTCCTTCGAAGACGTCGAGGCGCTATTTGGCGTTGATGCCCTTGGACTTGTCCAGCGCCATCCGCAGGCGCTTGGCCCATTGGCTGGCAGCGGAGCGCGCTTCCGTCTCGTTGTCGGCGCGGGTGATGCGCTCGGGATTGGTATATTCGGTTGCCTTGAAGTTGTCGAACGCGCGCACGATGACTTCGCCCGACGCGGAATCGCTCAGTTGAGTCACCAGCGACATCTCACCGGCTGTAACGGCGTAGAAATCCTTGCCGCTCTGCCCGGTCAGATTGGCAGGTGCCCGTACATACAGGTTCACGATCGCCATCTCGACGCTGAGCACATCGTCCCCCGGGGTCGTGACGAGCTGGTAACCGCCTGCAGTCAATTCCTTGACGAGCTCTTCGTGCACCGCCTTCGCCAACTTGTCCCTGATGCGCTGCTGATCGCTGGGGCTGATCTGCCGGTTCGTCCCGACCTTGACGGTCGACGCCCAGTCCTTGTGGAACGAAACCGAAACTGGTGCCAGCATCACCTTGGTGTACCCGGCAAGAGTGGCTCCCGGTCGCGCGTAGACGACGTCGAGTCCCTTTACACTGATTTTCTGCAGGCCGCCTTCCGACCACGCGTTGGCCTGGCCACCTTGCGGCTCCGCCTGAGCGAAACCAAATGGCGCGCACACGCATGCGGACGCAAGAAGCAGCGCAATCGAAAACTTGTTCATGACATTTCTCCCGTTGTTTGTCGTTGCCCCGTGAAAAGGACGCTTCGGCGGCATCTGTCGTCGCAACAATCGACAGCCCGCATCGCAGCCCCGACTTTCTGCGGATCAGAACGGCGCTACTGAACCTTGACATCCTCCGCGGCCCGAGGCTCCTGCGCGGTTGCCGGCAACGCCAGGGCCGCGAGGCGTTTAGCATAGGCATCGGCGCGTGCGCTGTCACCTGCCTCGCTTGCGTACCCCTCCAGCGCTGATCGCGGCGCAGACGTCGCCGGCAACGAGGACAATGGGACCTACAGGATGATCGGCTTGATCATGAGCCGGCGGCTTCCCGTTCGGACTCTTGGCGATCCACAGCTGCCGCCATAAGACCAAAGGCCAATTTCGCAAGTCCGGGGCGCCGCGTACCTTGACTTGCTTCGGCACGGCAGCGCGCGTGCGCTAGACTGCGGCACATGAAGCGCTGGCTTTCGGAACCACTTCTTCACTTTATCGTCGCTGCTGCGACACTGTTTGTCGCCTACTCGTATATCGGGCACGGGCGCACGGACGCCGGCGTCGGAGCGAACCCTGTTGTTCGCATTGGCCCGGGCGAGGTGAACTGGCTGCGCGAAACCTGGAGCCGACAATGGCAGCGCGAACCCAGCCAGGCCGAGCTGCGCGGCCTGGTTACGGAGTTCCTGAAGGAGGAACTGCTGGCGCGCGAAGCGCGCGCCATGGCGCTCGACGAGAACGATACAATCGTGCGCCGGCGCCTGGCGCAGAAGCTCGAATTCCTGATGCAGGACACGGCGCGGCTGGCCGAGCCAAGCGCGGACGATCTCAGGCACTTCTATGATGCGCACCCCGACCTGTTTCGCGCGCCGGCGCGCGCCAGCTTCAGCCACATCTATTTCAGCCGCGAACAGCGCCA
Source organism: Rudaea sp. (assembly GCA_035693405.1). GTDB lineage: Bacteria > Pseudomonadota > Gammaproteobacteria > Xanthomonadales > Rhodanobacteraceae > Rudaea. The sequence goes on from DASSGP010000434.1 coordinate 4,996, forward strand.
TGATGCGCAAGCCGATGCACTAGCCGCGCTTGCCGCGCTGTCACATGCGGACGCGAGCGCGCGCGCGCAGGAATTCGGCGACCGCCTGCTGATCGACGCCGAGTTGCGCGACGCCGACGTGCCATCGGTCGCTGCGCAATTCGGTCCCGCATTTGCCAAATCACTGTTCGCGCTGGCACCCGGTGCATGGCAGGGACCGATCGAATCGGCGTACGGCCTGCATCTGGTGCGGATCGACAAGATCGTTGCGGCCGAACAACGCGACATCGCCGACGTGCGCACCCAGGTGCTCGAGCGGTGGCGTTCCGAACGCGAACGCGAACAGGGCGAACGCTACTTTGCCGCGCTGCTGAGGAAATACGACGTCGCCATCGACGACTCGGTCAAGCCGCTGGTTGGTCCGCTGGATGGCCCGCTCGGCACGCCAGCACCAGTCAGCGGTGAAGGCGGAGTGCAGTGAGCGGTCAGCGCGCCTGTCCGGGACTGTTGCGGATTTGCGCCGCGGCGTCGTTGCTCGCGCTGCTGTTCGCCGCGTCGACCGCGCCAGCGCACGAAGTGCGGCCGGCATATCTGGACCTACGCGAAATCGCCACGGGCGAATACGCGGTATTGTGGAAAACGCCGATGCTTGGCGAGATGCGCCTGGCGTTGACGCCGGAATTCTCCGGTTCCAATCACAACCTGACCCCGGTCGTCACGCGCACACCACCCGGCGCCGCGATCGCGCAGTGGACCTTGGCAGCGCCCGCGCTGCGCGGCCAGACGGTGACGATCCAGGGCCTCGATGCCACGATGACCGATGCGCTGGTGCGGATCGAGTTTCTCGACACCACGAGCTGGACGCATCGTCTCACGCCGTCAGAAATCGGTACGCAGATTCCGCTGCGATCCTCCGCACTTGATGTCGCGGGCGTATATCTCTCGCTCGGCGTTGAACATATCCTGACCGGAATCGACCACCTGCTGTTCGTGCTCGCGCTGCTGATCATCACGCGCGGCGGCTGGCCGCTGATCAAGACCGTGACGGCGTTCACCGTCGCACATTCGCTGACGCTCGCGCTCGCAACGCTCGGCGTCGTGCACGTGCCGCCGCCGCCGGTCGAGGCGATGATCGCTTTGAGCATTGCCTTTGTCGCCGCGGAAATACTGAGGCAACGCCGCGACCAAACCGCAGATCGAAGTTTGACCATGCGTGCGCCCTGGATCGTCGCGTTCGCCTTCGGATTGCTGCACGGCCTCGGCTTCGCCGGCGCGCTGAGCCAGATCGGATTGCCGCAAGGCCGCATCCCGCTCGCGCTGTTGTTCTTCAATGTCGGCGTCGAAGCCGGCCAGTTGCTGTTTATCGCCGCCGTGCTCGCAACACTTGCACTCGTGCGCCGCTTTCCGGTTTCGCCGCCGCGCTGGAGCGCGCGCCTGCCACCGTACGCCATCGGCGTCGTTGCGATGTTCTGGGTGATCCAGCGCATCGCGGCATTTTGATCAAAGGTCTCGTCCTCTGGGGAGAAGTCACAATGACGTGCAAACGCCTACATCAAGCCATCGTCTCCAGTCTGTTGTTCGCCGGGTTGGCAGCACCGACATTTGCCGCAGCGCCGCCGAACAGCGACACCGGGGAACTCGATTCCGAGACCGGCGCGCAAGTATTTCAGAAGGCGCCCTACTCGCCCTATGCCGGGCGCAGTTTCCCGACGCGTGCTTTTTTCGGCGACACACATCTGCACACCGCCGTGTCGCTCGACGCGGTCGCGACCGGCTGCAAAGTCGGTCCCGAAGGCGCCTATCGATTCGCGCGGGGCGAGGAGGTCGTCAGTTCGAGCGGTCAGCGCGCGCAGCTGTCGCGACCGCTCGATTTCCTCGTGGTCAGCGATCATGCCGAGGCTTTCGGCACCATGATCGAAGTGATCAAGGGCAATCCCGCGATGATGGCCGATCCGAAGCTCCGCGCCTGGCATGACAGCATCACCGCGGGCGGTGACAGCGCAATCAAGACCGCGTGGGAGATCATCGCGGCGAACGCGACCAACTCGCTGCCGAAGGCGTTGGTCGATCCGGCCATCGTACGTTCGATCTGGGAGGCCTACGTCAAGACCGCCGAGCGCTTCAACGAACCCGGCAGGTTTACCGCGTTTATAGGCTACGAATGGACCTCGATGCCGGGGGGCAACAACCTGCATCGCGTCGTAATTTTCCGCGATGGCGCCGACAAAGCGCTGCGCACGCTGCCGTTCGGCGCCAACGACAGCGAAAACCCCGAGGATCTGTGGAAGACGCTCGCTGCGTACGAGGACAAGACCGGCGGCCGCGCGCTCGCGATCCCGCACAACGGCAACATCAGCGGCGGCCAGATGTTCGCGCTGGCCGACTTCATGGGCAAGCCGCTCACGCGCAAATACGCCGAGACGCGCTCGAACTGGGAGCCGGTAATCGAGGCGACCCAGCAGAAAGGCGACGGCGAATCGCACAAGTTCCTGTCGCCAAGCGACGATTTCGCAAGCTACGCGCCCTGGGACAAGATGAACCTCGGCGGCGACAAGCTGCACGAGGACAAGATGTTCCAGTTCGAATATGCGCGGGCCGCCCTCAAGAACGGCCTCAAGCTGGAACAGCAACTCGGCGTCAATCCGTTCAAGTTCGGCATGATCGGCTCGACCGACTCGCATACCGGGATCTCCGCGGTCGAGGAGGACAATTTCTTCGGCAAGGCGCCGCCGTACGAACCCAGCGCGCACCGCGCCACGCACGAATTCATGAAGCTCGGCGACCGCAAGGTGATGGCTTGGGAACTCAATTCCGCAGGTTACGCGGGAGTGTGGGCCACCGAGAACACGCGCGAGGCGCTGTGGGATGCGATCAAGCGCAAAGAGGTGTTCGCGACGACTGGTACGCGTCTGGTCGTGCGCCTGTTCGGCGGCTTCGACTTCGATGCGAAAGACGCGCAGAGCCGCGTGCCGGCCGCGGTCGGTTACGCGAAGGGCGTGCCGATGGGCGGCGATCTGCGCGAAGCGCCGGCCGGCAAGTCAGCCAGTTTCCTGGTCGCTGCGCTGAAAGACCCGATGGGCGCGAACCTCGACCGCATCCAGATCGTCAAGGGCTGGGTCGATGACAAGGGCGCGGTGCAGGAAAAAGTCTACGACGTCGCCTGGGGCGACGCCGCCAAGCGCAAACCCGCAGCCGACGGCAAATTGCCGGCAGTCGGCAGCACCGTCGATGTGCCGAGCGCGACCTGGACCAACACGATTGGCGATCCGGAGCTGATCACGGTATGGAAGGACCCCGCGTTCGAACCCAAGCTGCGCGCGTTCTACTACGCGCGCGTGATCGAGATCCCAACCCCACGTTGGACCGCGTACGACGCGAAGTATTTCGGCGAAAAGATGCCGTCCGAAGTGCCGATGACGACGCAGGAGCGTGCCTACACCTCGCCAATCTGGTACACGCCGAAGGCTCAGGCCAAGTAGCCTACGATGACGGCCTCACGCGCGCGTGGTACACGCCGGCCAAAGGATAGCGTGGCGCATGAACTTTCTCGAGCCCGCGCGCTCTGCACATGCGTCGATTAGCCTAGTGTTGACCATCTTGTTTTCTTGCCTGCTTACCGGGAGAGGCGAAAGATAATGGAGAAGATCGTTGGTCAGGCAGTTGCGAGGGCGCGCCAGAAACCATTCTTCTGGCTGTTCGTGTTCGCCATGGTGGTGCTGCTGTTCGCGCCGTTGATGCTCGACAATCGCTTCATGCTCCTGGTGCTGAACGTCGTCTACCTGCGCGCGCTCTGGCTCAACCTGTCCGAGGGCGGGATGCGCAAGGAAGCCAAGATCATCTTGTGGGGCTTCTGGGCTGCGGCGCTGGGCCTGAGACTGGCCGCGCCGGATTCGATCGATGGCAACCTGATGTACGTGGCATCGCGCCTGTGCACAGTGGTCGTGCTCGGGGCATGCGTCGTCTTGACAATGCGCCATGTGCTGCGCGAGATCGAGGTGACGATCGACTCGATTTTCGCCGCCATCGTGGCGTACGTGTTCGCGGCATTGGCGTTTGCCGCCGCCTATTCCGCGCTGTATGTGCTTGCACCGGCGAGTTTCCACTTTCCGGATGCGGTCACGACGACGGAAAACGGTGCGGTCGAGCTGCAAACCATCTACTTCAGCTTCGTCACGATCGCCACCCTGGGCTACGGCGACATCACCCCGCACCTGCCGTTTTCGCAGATGCTGGTCGTCTGCGAAGCGATGTTCGGCCAGTTCTATGTCGCGGTCGTGCTCGCGTGGCTGGTCAGCATGTACGCGAGCCACCGCCAGGCCTGACCGCGGCGAATCCTCAGGAGACGGAAGAGCCGCAGCAGACTTCCGTCTGCCTGCGGTGAAACGTTCGTGGCTTCCGGTCT
>DASSGP010000435.1:0-3173 GCA_035693405.1 Rudaea sp.
ATATCGCGATGGGCTAGACTTCCGCGACGAGCGCCCGCCTAACCTAGCGGCAGCGGCGCACAGAGTCAAACCAAGGTGCAAAATCGCATGACCCAGGGCAATCTGCTGTACGCACAATCCGGCGGCGTCACCGCCGTCATCAACGCGACCGCCTGCGCGGTTATCGAAGCCTGCCGCAAGCAGCGGATCAAGGCCTACGCCGCGCGCAACGGCATCATCGGCGCGCTGCGCGAGGACCTGTTCGATCTGGGCAAGGAAGACCGCGCGACGATCTCGGCGCTCCGCCATACGCCCGGCGGCGCGTTCGGATCGTGCCGCTTCAAACTCAAGTCGCTCGAGGTCGATCGCGGACGCTACGAGCGCCTGATCGCTGTGCTGCGCGCGCACGACATCCGCTACTTCCTCTACAACGGCGGCAACGATTCGGCCGATACGTCGCTGAAGATCTCGGCGATCTGCGCCGAGCTCGGCTATCCGCTGCAGGTCATCGGCGTGCCGAAGACGGTCGACAACGACCTGCCGGTGACTGACAGCTGCCCGGGCTTCGGCTCGGTCGCGAAGTACACGGCGGTGTCGGTGCTCGAAGCGAGCCTCGATGTCGCCTCGATGTCCGAATCCTCGACCAAGGTCTTCGTCATGGAAGTCATGGGTCGGCACGCCGGGTGGATTGCGGCCGCGGCCGGACTGGCGGGCAAGGGTGCGAACGATCCGCCGCACATCATCCTGTTCCCGGAAGTCGCGTTCGACGAAGCGGCGTTCCTGGCGAAGGTCAAAGAGACGGTCGAGCGTGTCGGCTACTGCACCGTCGTCGTTTCGGAAGGCGTCAAGACGCCGGACGGCAAATTCCTCACCGACTCCGGCGTCGTCGATGCGTTTGGTCACACCCAGCTTGGCGGCGGCGCCGCACCGATCATCGCGGCGATCGTCACGGGCAAGCTTGGCTACAAAAACCATTGGGCGGTGCCGGATTATCTGCAGCGATCCGCGCGACACCTCGCCTCCAAGGTCGACGCCGAGCAGGCCTATGCCGTCGGCAAGGCCGCGGTCGAATATGCGATCGCCGGCAAGAACGCCGTCATGCCGATCATCAAGCGTGTGTCGAACAAGCCGTTCAAGTGGAAGATCGAGCCCGCGCCGATCACGAAGATCGCGAACATCGAGAAGAAGCTGCCACCAAACTACATCCGCAAGGACGGCTTCGGCATCACCGCCGCCGCGCGCACCTATTTCGAGCCGCTGATCCGCGGCGAGGACACGCCGCCGTACGACGCGACGACCGGGCTGCCGAAATACGCAAAGCTCAAGGGTGTGCTGGTCAGGAAAAAGCTGGCGGCGTATTCGATAGCCGACAAATAATCTGCACGGATCCGGTCATCGCCTTGGCCGCGAAATCGGGATAGTTGCGGATCGTCGTTGCGCAGCGGCACTGGGATCGCCGCGGACGCTGCCATTGCGGAGCTTTCAGGCCAGGATTAGGATTGAGCGGGAACCACCGAGGTCGCCCATATGTTGCGGGGTTCGGGGTCTTTCGCCGCATTCGTACTGTCCGCCGGTCTGCTAACCAGCGGTAGCGTCAGCGCGCAGGATGGCAGTGCGGACTTTTCCTGGCCCAACTTCGGGGCGTTCACGTTCGACGGTGACGCCAGCGCTACCTCCTCACCGTCCCGCCTGGACAGCCTCGCCGTCGAAGCGAACGGCAGGCTCCTGCTCGGCGGCACCATGACCGATGCCGGTTACTGGTGGCTCGGCGAACTTCTCCCGGACGGCACTTTCGCCAGCGGCTTCGGCACGTCGGGCAGCGGCCGGATTACCGCCTGCCAACTTGGTAGCAGCTGCGGCGGAAACGCGGGACTGTTCAGCGCGCTGCCGGCCGGCAGTGTCTACGCCGTGGTCGCGAATGACGCCGTGCGGCTGACGACGGCAGCGGCGCAGATGCTCGGCCCGGGAGTCACGGTACCGATTCCGGTCAACGACAACGGCGGAACCGTTGTTCCGCTGGCTGCCGCGGTGCAGCCCGACGGAAAGATCGTGGTCGTCGGAAAGGGCTACTACAGCGGCGCCGATTACGCCGGCGGCAAGTCGGGCGTCGGCGTGGCGCGATTCACTGGCACGCTCGGCCTCGATCACTCCTTCAACGCGATCACCGACGCGCAAAACGTGACCTTCGACGGCGGGGCCGTCATCGCAGCGAGCCCGACCGACAGCGGCGAAGCGGCCACTTCGGTCTCGATACTACCCAGCGGCGGTATCCAGCTGGCCGGCATCGGAACCGGCGGACTGTACATCGTGCGCCTGCACGGCGACGGCTCGGTCGATGTGACGTTCGGCACGAACGGGATCATCAACGTCCCCTGGGCGGGGCATCTGCTGCAATCTGCGCACGGCTTCGTCGATCGCGCGGGCCGCATGGTGATCGCGGTCCAGGATACGCAGCAGGACGGACTGCTGTTCACCCTGGTGAGCGCGACGGGAAATACCGTCCAGAACGTATTCCAGCCCACCGCCAATTTCGAGTGCGACGCGATGAGTGCAGTCGCCATCGCTGCGGATTCGGCCGGTCGATTCCTGGTTGGCGGCGACTGCACGTGGAGTTCGAATCATCAACAGTACTTCATCGTCCTGCGCGTTCGCGCCGACACCTACGCACTGGACACGACGTTTGGCGCCGCTGAAGTCGGATGGGTGCTCCGCCGGTTCGATGGCAGCGCTGCCATCACGTCGACCAGCGCGCTGGCCTTCGATGGTGGTGGTCGTCCCGTCATCGCCGGCGCCAGCGCCTCCGGCACGTATTTCTTCCGCAGCGGCATCGCGCGACTGAACTACAACCTGATCTACACGAACAATTTCGAGGTCGTGCCGCGCGGCTGCCTGCCGCCGGATTGCATTTGAGGCAGGAGCCCGCCGACTTCAGGCGGGCCCTTGCGTCGGCCGCAGTGGCGTCGGCGACGCAGCGAAGGGACTCGCCCGCTGACGATGCAATCCGGGCAAGCACCTTGCGCGGCGCGAGGCATCGGGAGTAACCGAAATGGCAGCTCGTGTTCCCAGGCTCGGCTTCGTTCTGGCGCTGATCGTTGCGATCGGCTACGAGCCCGGTCACGCGCAGACGCCCGATGGCTATTACGACCCGACCTTCCCGGGCGCGGGTCACTTCGCGTTCAACGGCGACAGTCTGG